>DASRBN010000039.1 GCA_035653615.1 Ktedonobacteraceae bacterium
GGGGAAGCTGTACTGGGTGTGATCGACATAATGGGGTTTGGCATAGGGCGAGATGATGATCAGCGGCGCCCGGAAAGCATATTCGATCTTCGCGTTGGGACCCTTTGGAGGAACGACATGATCGTAGAAGCCGCCGAAGTCATCCCACGTCAGGAAGATAGCGGTGCTGTTCCATACGGCTTTATTTTGCATAACGGCATTGATCTGCGAGACGGTAAAGTTTTCACCTATGCAGATACTAACGGGTGGATGATCGCTTACATTTCCGGGCTGCACCAGCCAGCTGACGGTAGGCAATGTTCCGGCTGCGGCATCCTTTACGAACTGCTTATAATCGGAGAAATGCTGTTTCCATTGTTGTGTCTCGCGGATATCCTGAATAGCATCATAGGCATTCCACTCGAATCCATCGGTATTTACTGCGGGCGAGTAGGTTTTCCAGGAGAGGTTCTGGGCGCTGAGCAGGTCTCCCAGTGTTTGGAAATCGCTGAAGCAAGGAAAGACATGCGTTACTTTGCCATCTGGAGCTCGCTCCTCAACGGTAGTGCCTTGCGAATCGTCGCACCCCCATTTGTTGATATCTCCCACGCCGTAAGGATTATCATCAACATTATCATTGCTAGCTGCTATGGAGAAGAGATGGTTCGGGAAACTCGGTCCCTGGATCGGATAAAAGAAGTGGTCGGGCAAGGCGAAGGTCTGAGCATACTGCCAATAGTTGGGGATATCCGATTGGTAGAATTGCGAATCGGCCACATCCATTTTCTTCCCATTGATATTCTGAATTGCTCCGAGAATTTTGGAGAAGCCATCCATCTTACCGTGATCATAGGCCGTCAGATAGGAAGCATGTTCATGATCGATATCGAATACAAGTTGATCGGGTTGATGATTTAAGGGATGGATTTTGCCTTTGGGATCTTTGTAGGTTGTCGCCCCATCAGCTCCTTGGAAAGTACCGAACATACTGTCGAAGGTGCGATTCTCCTTGACTATGATCACAATATGTTTGATAGGATTGGATGCCAGAGGAGCGGCATCTGCGTTATGAGGAGTTGCCTGTGGGACAATACCTATCAATAGAAGCAGGATGGTGAAAAGGCTCCCGAGATAAGCCTTTCTTGATATCCTGAACCGTTCTGAAAGTGAGAACTGCTGGTTCATGCTCTGTCTCTCCATTTCAATAAATTCTCTCATGCTTTCTATGCTGTGCTATGACCAATCTATGTTCGATGGGCCGCTTTGCGTATATGAGGGACAGGTACGTTGTTGCAGGATCAATGGCGGCAAGGGCTGCTGTTTGAAGTTGAACGAGTTGAACATATCGCTGGCACCCTGATCAAGTCCTCCCAGAGATGGCAAACCCAGAATCTTCTCCGCGAATTTGAGCATCGAGGGGAAGCTATAGAACGTGTTGTCGACATAATGGGGTTTGGCATAGGGCGAGATGATGATCAGCGGAGCGCGAAAGCCATATTCAATCTTCTGATTGGGGCCGTTGGAGGGCTTGACGTGATCGTAGAAGCCGCCGAAGTCGTCCCAGGTCAGGAAGATGGCCGTGCTGTTCCATAACGATTGATTCTGCATGATGGCATTGATCTGCTGCACCGTCCAGTTCTCACCTGCGCAGACGCTCTCAGGTGGATGGTCGCTTACGCCGCTTGGCTGAACCAGCCAGCTCACTGTCGGAAGGTTGCCGGAGGCTGCATCTTTGACAAAATTCGTATAATCGGAGAAGTGCTGTTTCCATTGATTCGTATTGCGGATGCCTTGAATGGCATCGTAGGCATTCCATTCGTACCCATCCTTATTGAAGCTGGGCGAGTAAGATTTCCAGGAGATATTTTGCGCGCTCAAGAGGTCGCCCAGGGTCTGAAACGTAAAGCATGGGAAGACGTTCTCTACCTTGCCATTTGAGTGTCGCTCTTCAACGGTTGTTCCTTTTGGATCGTCGCAGCCCCAGGTATTGATGTATTTCAGGTTAGAAATTTGGGGATTCTCATCGACATCATTATCGGTGGCGGCAATGGAGAAGAGATGGTTGGGGAAACTCTCCGAGCGTATCGTGTAGAAGAACTCATCGGGCAGAGCGAAGGTTTGTGCGTATTGCCAGTAATTGGGGATATCTGCCTGGTAGAACTGCGAATCGGCCACATCCATCTTCTTGCCGTTGATAATCTGAATTGCTCCGGCAATTTTGGAAAAGCCATCCATTTTTCCATGGTCGTAGGCCGTGAGAAACGCCGGATAATTATGAGCCAGGTCAAAGGTCAGATGATCAGGCTGGTGATTCAGAGGATGTATCTTCCCTTTCTTATCCTTATAGGTCGTAGCCCCGTCGGCGCCTGGAAAGGTGCCGAACATGCTATCAAAACTGCGATTCTCCTTCACCATAATCACGATGTGCTTAATAGGATTGGATGCCTGAGGAGCTGCTTTTGCCGCAGAAGCTGCTACCAGGGGTCGCATACCCACAAGCACAAGCAGAATTACAAAAGCGTTCCAGAGATAGACTTGTTTTGATGCCAGGTATCCCTTGAATCGAGAAACTTGTGGATTCATTGTTTGTCTCTCCAATTCTCTCTTTGGACATGTTTTACGTGTTCATGACCAATCACTTACCTGTGGAGTTGCGCCAGATAATAATTTGGGGCAAGTGCGAGTTTGCAAGATAAGCGGTGGCAAAGGATTCTGGGAGAAATCAAAAGCATTGATCAAATTGTTGACTTGCTTATCCAATCCCCCCAGAGAGGGTAAGCCCAGAACTGTTTCCGCGAACTTCAGCATGGAAGGGAAAGTATACTGGGTGTTATCGATGTAGTGCGGCTTCGCATAAGGAGAGATTACGATCAAGGGCGCGCGAAAGCCGTACTCAAGATATTTGTTTGGACCAACCGGTGGCACAACATGATCATAGAAGCCACCAAAGTCATCCCAGGTCAGGAAGATTGCAGTACTGTTCCACAACGACTTGTTACTCATGATGGCGTTGATCTGCTGTACCGTCCAGTTCTCACCAGCACAGACGCTTGTCCCTGGATGATCGCTTACATTCTCAGGTTGAACTAACCAGCTGACTGTAGGCAAGGAGCCTGATGCGGCATCCTTTACAAATTGATCGTAATTAGCAAAATGAATATTCCATTGTGATGTCTCACGAATATCCTTAATTGCGTCATATGCATTCCATTGATAGCCATTTTGCTTTTGTGGAGGTGAGTAAGTCTTCCAGGAAATATTTTGGGCCGTCAGGAGATCACCCAGTGATTTAAAAGTAAAACATGGAAAGACATTTGATTTTTTGCCATTTGAGTGAATCTCTAATGCCGTTGTCTTCTTTGGAGCATCACATCCCCATGTATAGGGACTGATTCCCTGACCATGGAAGTTAGGAATTCCTGAAACATCATCATCGGTTCCGGCAATAGAGAAAAGATGGTTGGGGAAGCTATCCGATTGGATGGTATAAAAAAATTCATCCGGCAAAGCAAATGTTTGCGCATATTGCCAATAGTTGGGAATATCTGTTTGGTAGAACTGCGAATCGGCTTCATCAGTTTGTTTCCCGTGGACATTTTGAATAGCCCCAGGGATTTTCGAGAAGCCATCCATTTTGCCATGGTCATAGCCAAGGAGGAAGGAGTAATGGTCGTGACCTATATCCAAAATAAGTTGATCAGGTTGATGGTTCAGGGGATGGATTTTGCCGTGAGGATCCTTGTAAGTAGTAGCGCCGTCAGCGCCAGGAAAGGTGCCGAACATACTATCGAAGGTACGGTTCTCTTTGACCATAAAGACAATGTGTTTGATGGGATAAGTTGTTTTGGGAGCAGCATCAGCTATAGTTCGCGGGATCAAGATTGGACTAAAGCTAAGTACAAACGACAGAATTGTGATAGCGAATCCGACCCGCACAATTTTTGAGGTTCTCAGCCTGTCCCAAAGGAAATCATAATGATACTTCAGTTGCCGGTTCATACTGCAACCTTTCCCCAAATAGAAGTTTCTGAGGCAAAAACAAGGTGACCTGGCATTTTGCAAAATGCCAGGCGCGACCTACACATAAATTACTTGCATGTTTTTCCGCATTTCGGGAGGCATACGTTCTTATGCGGGCAACAGGTTTTCATTGCGCAAAAAGAGCCACTGGGACAATCGGAGTCCGATTTACACGTCTTCTCTTTGTTGTTGCAGATATTGACGATGCAGCCGCAGGTACCCGAACCTTTGCTGTTCAGAAAGCAGAAACAGTTTTTATTGTGTCCACAAGGGGAGAAAGTGCCGCCGCAGGTTGCAGGATTGTGACAGGCGCCTGATTTTGCAGCGGAAGTGGACTTTGCCAGTGCCTGTCCAGGTATCCAGGAGGCCAGCGCCACTCCTGCCAGCGAACCGGCAACACGCCCCAACGCCTGGCGCCGGGAAAGTTTATCATCTGCCATTGTCCTGGTAATCTCATCGAACCAGTTAGCCATTGTCAACTCCTTATCGATCTAAAGCAGAACGAAAGCCACTACCTGAATTTGCCATTACAGGTAGTGGTTTTCGTTACTGATTACTTCTATACTGTTGCCGGTTTGGGATTCCCTTTGGCGTATTTACGGGCGGTGCTGTTTGCCAGCTCGAAGATTTCTTCGGCACCGGTTGCCGGTTTAGTCATGAGCGTGCCATTTTCGTCGATGAGTACTGCCATTGGAGTGCCCGATGCTCCAAAGAGAGGAGCGATTGCGAAATCGTCGTCGATCACAACGGTAGATCGCAATCCTTGCTTCCTATTCTCAGTAGGAGTGCCGTTTGAAACGATGAGCAGTTTTGGCGCACCCTTTGGCGGTCTCGCTTCCCATGCTTTCAACCGTGGCAGCATCTCCTGGCAATAGCCGCAGCTGGTACTCCAGAAGATCATGAGCGTGGGACTACCCAGGAGGTCGGAAAGCTGGACCATATTTCCGTTCAGGTCCGGTAGCGTTACATTGGGAGCCGGTAAATCAACTGCTGCATATATAGTTTCGTTCGGCTGGCCCAGGACGTTCAGGGTCGGTAGATTTTTTGGCCTTTCTTCGAGGATGTTCCTGGTCTCGGACATGATCAGGTCACGAATCTCATCCTCTCCAATGGCTACGGAACTATGTATCGAGCCATCACTACGAATTATTACCGCGGAGGGAGTAGCATTTACCAGGTAAGCGTCAGCGACCTCGCGGTTTTCCTGCAGCAGTACAGGAGCGACACCGTATTCGGCAGTCTTGGCACGATTATGTTCGGGACTGCCCTGGCTGATGACTGCGAACGTCATTCTATCGCTGTAATCGCGTATCCATTGGCCAAGTTCCGGCATCATCGCCTCGCAAGGACCGCAGGTGGGGCTTGTAAATACAAGCATAACCCCTTCTCCGCGGCTAAGCAGCGATTGGAGCGTAACAATCTCGCCGTTCAGGTCGGGAAGTGCAAAATCTGGGGCATCCTCTCCCTCAGGTAGGCCTACCCAATCAGGGGTATCAGACACGGTCTTTCCTGATTCCACTGCCTCTAAGCGCATGGTCAATTTGCCAATCTGGCGCAGCATTTCCATCAGGAGCCAGCTTTCGGCGGCAAGCAGCGCAAGTACGATGATGCCAAAAATCAATCCTATGCCTTCAGCGGGATTCAGTTTTCCGATCCAGGCCACCATGCTGAGTTCCTGGGTAGTCAGTCCAAACCCTACGATGAGGGCCGCGATCACTGCCAGGACGAGGTTGCGGATAAGCGTACTCCTGCCTATAGCTGAGGAATAGAACACACCAAAACAGTGGCAGTCCGGTTTGCGCCCAAGCGTCAGATTGTAGGTTATCCCGGCAACAAAGAGCAGCAGCAAAACCAGTGCTCCCAGTGCTCCCCACCAGGCTGAAGCAGTAGGAATGAGGGCTACTGTCACAGCGATTTCAGCAAACGGTAGAATAGTTCCGAGCGGGGCGGCAAGGAAATCTGGCAAGCTAAAATCCCGCATAGCCTGTCGCGACCCTTTGAGGTCGAGAAGTTTACCAACTCCGGCCACGAGGAACACTACAGCGAGTACCAGGCGTGCTAGAAGGAGCACAATACTCATAACAAAACCTCCAGATTATGGCGATGAACTTCCCAGAAGCTAACCAACTAGATAGCAACAAATCGACGGGATGCACAAACGGACCCGTCAAATACAACCAGGGGAGATTATTCGACTTACCAGACAAGCTAAATATGGTTCTTACAAGCTATGCGGGGGTGCCATCCGGCACCCCCGCACCAAGAACGTTAGCGGTTCTCGTGCTAGAACATAGAACTAGCGAGCTGCAGTTGAGCCATGCCCGCTGCCAAGCTGGCAGTTCTTGTTCTTTTTCTTACAAGCCGGTACACAGACGCCCTGGGAGCTGGAGCAGTTACAGCCCGTCGATACGATACAAACGCTGCCCTTGGGACACTTCTGCGAGCTGGAGCAGGTTGGTACCTGCGAGCAGTAGGAATTACATCCACAAACAGCTTTGCCACCCAACTCGGTGAAGCAGTAGCAGTTGGTGTTGGGGTTGCCCTGACAGTTGGTGAAGCGGGACGGGTTGCTGCAGGTGCCACCGCCTCCGGCGCAGGAGTTCTTCTTGGCCAGAGCCAGACCGGGGAGCGCAGAAGCGGCTGCTACACCGGCGACGGTGCCGCCAACGCGGCGGAGGGCTGTACGGCGGCTGATTTTGTCATCGGCCAGGGTTTTGGTTACAGTTTCGAACCAGTTTGCCATCGTCATCTCCTTATGGATTGGATTGTGTTGGAGGCATACGTGCTGTCCTTCAGCACCTTGTCCCGCAATGTACGGAACTTGCCTCATCAATACAAAAACAACAGATCACTCGTGACCCCTAGAAACAGGAACTTGTAACAGGCAGATGAAGAGAATTGTCTCTCTTCCATATGAAAGGAATAAGGCAGCATCCCTGCCATTCAGAAATAGCTTCGTCTGCTACCAGTTTTCCCTCAGTAACCTTAAGCTCCTTGAATATTAGAGGGCATGGGTCGCACTACAGGGACGACAGAACACAAACGAATAGAACTCAGGACTGCCCGCACAAAATAAGCTCATCCGTATGAAATGATACGAATCGCATTGACCAGATTCCCTGGAAAAGTATCGGGCAATTTTCGTTCCACCTTTATACAAACAGCCCATAGAATGGCTGTTGTATACAAATGGTATGATTCACAGAGATTCGTGTGTAACACCAGACAATCGTATTTGGGAACCCCAGGCACCAGATGAATGACGTTCCGTTCCCCCCAAACGTACGTATCAGCACGAACCAACTGTTTACCAGCCGCGTGACAAGCAACGCACTGAATTTTTCAGGTCATCAGTTTCTTCTATTGAGAAATTGTAGCATGTACAAGTGATTTTTGTCAAGCCTTTACAGGGTCTTAATATCAGTGAATCGCCATATGAAAGTACAATTGAGTCAGATTTCTTGTACCATCTGTATCAAATTGTTTCAAATCGTGTTATACAAGTTTTCTCTTAATGCCATACAAATCCTCATGAGAAGCCATATCAAATTTGAGCCTGGAAATAAGCCTGGTTTGCATTAGCAGACGAGCAAGAGAGCGTACGTAATCTTACCTAATTGCTTTTCTGGACCAGGGCACGCATACTGAGTTTGATGTCCAAAAGAGCTTTTCTTTCTAAGTAAGGATGCCTAAGCTGGATCGTAAAAGGCGTCCGTAGGCGGATTGAAAGACGATTTCGGACACGTTCTTTGCTGCAGCACAAGTGGCGGCAATGGTTGCTGTTGAAAATTGAAGACATGTATCAGGTTGTTGGCGTTCATATCCAGCCCACCTAATGAGGGAAGGTCCAGTATTGACTCGGTAAATTTCAGTATCGATGGGAAGGAGTAGAAGGTGTGGTCAATATAGTGTGGCTTCGTATATGGCGAAATGACCAGCAGCGGAGCGCGAAGGCCATATTCGATCTTGGGGTTAGGTCCTTTCGAGGGCTTGATGTGATCATAGAAGCCGCCAAAATCATCCCAGGTCAGGAAGATGGCTGTACTATTCCATAACGCTGTATTCTGCATCACCGCGTTGATCTGTTGCACCGTCCAGTTTTCTCCAGCGCAAATGCTCTCAGGTGGATGATCGCTTACATTGCCCGGCTGCACCAACCAGCTTACTGTTGGCAGCGTTCCAGCCGCGGCATCCTTGACGAACTGCGTGTAGTCGGCGGTATGCAACTTCCATTGAGATGTCTCGCGAATATCCTGAATCGCGTCGTATGTGTTCCATTCATAGCCATTCTGGTCCTGGCCGGGGGAGTAGACCTTCCAGGAGAGTCCATGAGCGTTCAGGAGGTCGCCAAGCGTCTGAAACGTAAAACATGGGAAGGCATAGGTGACTTTACCGTTGGGGTGGCGCTCTTCAACGGTGGTGCCTTTCGGATCATCGCATCCCCATCTGTCTATGTATTTGCCGAGACCCTGGGGGTTTAGATCCACATCATCGTTTGTGGCAGCGATGGAGAAGAGATGATTCGGGAAACTATCGGCGTCAACCGTGTAGAAAAAGTGATCGGGAAGAGCAAAAGTTTGAGCGTATTGCCAGTAATTGGGAATGTCCGACTGGTAGAACTGGGAGTCCGAAACATCGATAGACTTTCCCCCAATCTGCTGTACCGCGCCCGGAATCTTTGAGAAGCCATCCATTTTGCCGTGATCGTATCCAATCAGAAAGGCCAGGCGGCTGTGGGCAATATCGAAAGCAAGAGTATCGGGTTGATGATTTAAAGGGTGTATCTTGCCTTTCGGGTCCTTGTACGTCGTGGCTCCATCGGCGCCGGGGAAGGTGCCAAACATACTATCGAAGGTGCGGTTCTCTTTGACCATAATCACGATATGCTTGATTGGATAAGAAGCAGCGTGTGCTATCTCTGTCGATTGTGGACTCAACGGAGCATAAAAGATCAGGAGCAGCAGGAAGAGCGCGAAGAGACAGCCGGGGCAAATATAGCGGGTGAAGTAACTTGTTGATCGGCAATGCCGGTGTTTTCCACTCATACTCTGCTCTCCATGGCATAAGATATATCTGGGCGAGCTCCGCCCAGATGTTAACAGGTGTTAAAAAGAACAGAATCACGATATATCGGTAATTGGATTCATCGGCCTGCCTGCCGGTGGAGGCGGACACTTGCGCTGCTTTAAGACGAGCGGCGGTAAAGCCTGCTGGCTAAAGTTGAATACATTGATCAGGTTATGGGCCTGCTTATCCATCTCACCAAGAGAAGGCAGGTCCAAAACTGTTTCCACGAACTTGAGCATCGACGCAAAATTGTACTGGGTAGAGTCAATGTAGTGGGGCCTGGCATAGGGAGAGATGACAATGAGGGGAGCGCGGAATCCAAACTCAATTTGAGGGTTAGGACCAACGGGTGGCACTACATGATCATAGAGTCCGCCAAAATCATCCCAGGTGAGGAAGATAGCGGTTGTATTCCACAGCGTTTTGTTTTGCATAATAGCATTGATCTGTTGCACCGTCCAGTTCTCGCCGGCGCACATGCTCTCCCCCGGGTGGTCGCTCACACTGGTGGGCTGCACGAGCCAGCTTACGGTAGGTAAGGTTCCGGCTGTGGCATCCTTGACGAACTGGCTGTAATCGGCATTATGCTGTTTCCACTGGTTACTATCGCGGATATCTTGAATCGAGTCGAAGGCATCCCATTCGTATCCAGTCTGGTTGAAGCCGGGCGCGTAGGATTTCCAGGAAATGCCTCGCGCTGTTAAGAGATCTCCAAGCGTAGGAAAGGTGAAGCAGGGAAATACATGTGATACTTTGCCGTTGGAATGAAGCTCTTCTACTGTCGTACCTTTGCTTGAATCACATCCCCAGTTATTGACATATTTCCCTTTCAATATGGGATTGGCATCAACGTCATCGTCGGTTGCGGCGATTGAGAAGAGGTGGCCGGGGAAGCTGGGTCCCTGAATGGTGTAGAAGAAGTGGTCAGGCAGCGCAAAGGTCTGCGCGTATTGCCAGTAATTGGGAATATCCGATTGGTAGAATTGAGCATCGGCAACGTCGAGTTTAAGCACTCCGTAAATCTCAATTGCACCTGGGAGGAGGGAGAAGCCATCCATCTTGCCATGGTCGTAAGCGGTAAGAAATGCCGCGTGGTCATGGGCGACATCGAAAAACAGCATATCAGGTTCATGATTGAGGGGATGAACCTTGCCATTTGGGTCTTTATAGGTTGTGGCTCCATCGGCTCCAGGGAAGGTGCCAAACAGATTGTCGAAGGTGTGGTTCTCTTTGACCATAATCACGATATGCTGAATAGGATACGAATGGGAAGTAACGGCTGCCACTACCTGAGGCTTTGGTACCCGGTCAAAGCAAACCAGCAACAGCAGAAGTCCAAGAGTACCGGCAATACGAATGATGGTGGCTATAGTCAAACGTTGCCAGGCTGAGAACTGCTTCATACTACACCTTCGATCTAGTGACACTCCGCTCAGGCTAAAGCCCTTTACTGTCAATGACGTTTGACAGGTATTCTATCAGCAAGCGGGAGCCAATGGGGCGGAGGGGCCAGATTATGCTCTTTGACCAAATATTTCGGCCATCCAACGGGGCCGATCAATCGGCCCCTACGGCACAGCTGTGGGGCTTGATTGACCGCATTTTTGCCGGGTTATTTTGTCAAAGGTCCATAATCTAGCCTCGCATTGATTAGCCTGCTAGACTGCTGCCGGTTTAGGTTTAGCCTTGCTACGAATGGGTTTTTTAGCCAGGGCCAGAACCTCGTTTGCTCCAACGGCCGGTTCGGAGATAACATAACCATTTTCATCAAGCAGTACTGCGATTGGAGTGCCATTTACCCCAAACATGCGCTGTGCGTAATGGCTATCATCAAGCATGATTGGAGCGCGGATACCCTGCGCCCTGTTTTCTTTTGGATTGCCACTGGAAATGACCAGCAACTGTGGCGCATCCTTTGGTGGCTTTGCTTCCCAGGCTTTCAGATCCCGCAACATGGCCTGACAGTAGCCGCAGCTTGTACTCCAGAAGAGAACCAGGGTCGGCTTCCCCAGGAAATCACCCAGATTGATCAGGTTTCCATCAAGGTCCGGCATGGTGATATCGGGAGCAAGTTCGCCAACTTTCGGAGGCTCAGGTGCGGAGGTATTGGGTATAGTAGGATGCAATATGGGCAACTGTCCAGGTCTGGATGGGAGGATGACGGTCGCCTCTTCAACAAGTTCACGAATCTCGTCTTCACCCTCGGCAAGAGGACTGCTAATCCCTCCATCCGCTTTAACAATGACTCCTGTGGGGGTGCCTCGTATCAGGTAAGCCTGGGCCACCTCGGCGTCCTTCTGCAAAAGCACGGGATGAATGTCGTAATTTCCAATCTTGGCACGGTTGTCCTCGGCACTACCCTGGCTGATGACCGCAAAAGTGAGCCGGTCTGTGTGTTTACTTTGCCACTCCGCGAGATCTGGCAGCATAGCAGAGCAGGGCCCGCAAGTTGGAGAGATGAATACGAGCAGGACCGGTTTACCACGAGCGCAGAGGCTTTCAAGCGAGACAAGGTTCCCATCCAGGTCGGGGAGTTCAAATGTTGGAGCATCAGAGTCCACCTCTAATCCTGGTTTCTCGCTTGACATTTCAGGAACCTGCTCCAGACGTGTCTCTAACGCGTCTAGCCGTCCCAGTATGCGTCCAATCGAGCGCACTGCCTCAACGAGTACCCAACCCTCTGCCAGCAGCAAGATAGCGAAGATGATCGCAACCACCAGCTCGATGTCTTGCGCAATAGACAGAGCACCAATCCATGCTACCATGCCTGGTCCGGCATCCACTCGTCCGAGCGCAATAACGATACCGGCTACGACAGCAAGAATCACATTGCGGATCAGTGTCGCGCTGCTAATAGTAGAGGAGTAGAATACGCCAAAGCAGTGACAATCTGGCCTGCGACCGGAAGTGAGATTATAGCCGATGCCTGCGACAAACAGTAGTAGCAAGATTGCCGCGCCAATAGCTCCCCACCAGGCCGAGGCTGAAACTACAAGCGCTACTGCTACAGCAAGCTCCGCAAATGGCAGCAGGACTCCGAGTGGGGCCGCGAGAAGATTGGGCAAACCGAAGTCTCGCATGGCCTGCTGCGAACCTTTGAGATCGAAGAGCTTGCCAACACCAGCCACGATGAACACCACAACAAGCACCAGACGTGCCAGCAGGAGTAGGACACTCATAATACGAAGCCTCCCAACTGAAATAATGAAAAAAACTTGAAGTGATAACTGTAGAAGGTGCAGGGGCGATATAGCACGCCCCCACACCCAAGAACTTAGCTCAGTGAGCTACATTCCGTGGGGAATTAGCGATGAGCGCTGGTCGTGCCATGGCCGCTACCGAGCTGGCAGTTCTTGTTCTTGCCCTTACACTTCACGGTGCATACGTTGGGTGAAGGTGAGGCGCAGCAGGTGTTGATTGCGCAGAAGCTCCCCTTTGGGCAATCATGGTTGGAGCTACAGGCCTGCAACTGCGAACAGAACTGGGAGCATCCGCAGAACGCTTTGTTACTGGCGTTGGTAAAGCAGAAGCAGTTGGTGTTGGAGTTGTTGGCACAGTTCACATATGTGCCGCATACACCACCACCTCCGGGACAGGCCTTGCTTTTGGCCAGGGCTATGCCGGGAATGCCCGCGGCCACCGCTATGCCAGCTACACCGGCAGTAATGCGGCGGATCGCAGTACGGCGCCCGATCTTCTCATCTGCCACAGTCCTTGACAGATCTTCAAACCAGTTTGCCATCATCATCTCCTTTTTGACGCAAGACCAGAATGCCTCGCGTCTGATGTTCCGCCTATGGCGGAAATCAACTCAACAATACAAATGGGACAATGATCAACTGGTGGCCTCTATTCACAGGAACAGATAGCAGGCTCTTACTCCAGGTAGATATAGAGGTATGCTTCGCAGCTTATCTGCTTGTAGACAGTAGCAGCTCTGTTACCTCTAACCTCCAAACGAGCCTTAGCTCCTGGTATACTAGAGGACATGGGCCACACTACAAGGATTATCAAACGCAAACGAGTAGAATTTACAAACCGCTCGCAAAGTAACTCTGGTTACACGGGAGAGTGCAAACCAAGCTGGTAAACCAGTTGATTAGGGAATCAGGAGCGCGTTTGTTTTCTACTGTTTATACAAACAAGCCATAAACATAGCTGTTGTACGAGCAACGGGTGAAATTAATAAATTTTGATGGGAATTCGCCAGCATCTGATGAATTAACGTTCCGTCCCTCCCTGACGTACGCTTCATTGTCGTATTTCAACGTGCCTTCATTGAAAAAGTGTAGCACATACTCTTCTTTTTTGTCAAGGATTCTTCATAGCCACAATCTCATAAAGTAGTAATAATGGGAATAAAATAGAGGCAATTTTTGTTCTACAAGCCTATTAATTCATTGCACCCTAAACTCGCCAGATTCGATATGGAGGAAGATGAGAAGCCGTTCCATTAAACGAAGATGGTAATAAGGATATATTCGACTAACAAACGAACAGGCAGGCAAATTGTTTCCTTTAGGTAATTATACCTAAATATAACCGCTGTTTATTTTACGATCATCATCGCCTCTCCCTTTGATCGCTTTTGGCAAAGAGTAAGACGCTCAATAGTTTGCTATTAGATCGGCTTTGTGGCTTTTAGCGAGAACATCAGCGGCAACAGCTTCCGCTTTTGTGGATCTTTGAAGCGCCAGAATTTATTCTCGTCCTCTTCCATTTCTGGGAAAGGATCCCAGGCGCAAAACGGGTGTTCGTGTAGAAAATCAATGCGCAAGCCAGCTGCGAGCAGCGAGCTGAAAATCTCGCTAAAGGAATGATTCCATCCATAGGTCGTATGATGCTCCATCTCTGCTTCTTTCTCGGCATAGGTGCCTTGCGATTCATCTTTTATGGGTTCTGACGAAAAATAAGGGTACCCAACTTTCAGCTCCGGTCCCTTTTCGTCAATAGTCCACATAAAAGGATGCCCTTCGGCTATATAGAAAAATCCTCCCGGTTTGAGGTAGTCGGCGATAAGTTGTCCCCAGGCTTGCAGATCAGGGAGCCAACCGATAGCCCCGTAGGAAGTAAAGACGATATCGAATTGGGCAGCGGGAGGAAAGTTGCTGCGTAAATCGTAAATATTGGAGCAGATAAAATTTGCGCCTATTCCGACATCCCTGCTGATGGCCTTTGCCAGCTGAATGGCCTGGTCGGAAAAATCGACGCCTGTTACCGTTGCTCCCAATCTTGCCCATGATAGCGTATCGAGTCCAAAGTGGCATTGCAGGTGCAGCAGCGATTTGCCCGCTACGTCCCCAACTTCAGTCAGCTCGAGTGGTTTGAGCTTCGATTTACCTGCCTTAAATGCTGCCAGTTCGTATGCATCTCCCCGGACATGTATCTGAGCAGCTTCGTTCCACCATTCCAGGTTGGACTGCATATATTCGTTCATGTTCAAATCTCCTGTTCTGTTTTTCTTTATATAGAATATCATAACAATTTGCTCCTGGTACTCAGCGCTCGTCATCTGAGGATTTCACTGGAACTGATATCAGTTGCGACACGTGTAAACAACATGGCAAAAATCCTTGTATAATGCAACCAGGTAGATTCTTTTTGTCTTCTCCTCGTTTGTTCGCTGATCCTTTTGTAAGGTGGGTTTGTAGGCAGCGTTCCTTAGTAACTGGCGCGTAGAACAAGAACAGGAGTTATACATGGCAACGACACAAAAGAACTCATTGTGGCGAGTCAAACCGGTTGATCTTATTCTGAAACAAAGTGACGAGCATGAGCATGGACTCAAGCGGGTATTGGGTTCTTTCAGTATCACGCTGCTGGGTATTGGCGCTATTGTCGGTACCGGTATTTTCGTATTAACCGGTGTTGCGGCAGCGAAGTATGCCGGGCCGGGACTGATCCTTTCATTTGTCCTGGCAGGCATTGTGAGCGGCCTGGCGGCAATCTGCTATGCTGAATTCGCAAGTACCGTACCCATAGCAGGCAGCGCCTACACCTACTCTTATGCGACGCTCGGTGAGCTGATTGCCTGGATTATTGGCTGGGACCTGATCCTGGAATATGCAGTGGGTGCAGCGGCTGTCAGTATTGGCTGGTCTGGGTACCTGGTTGACCTGCTTAAGGGTGCTTTCGGTGTAACCCTGCCCAGGGCGCTCACTGCATCTCCTTTTTCGGGCGGCATCATCAACCTGCCTGCCTTTCTCATCATTCTCGTTATCACAGGTCTGCTGATTCTGGGTACGTCTGAAAGCACCAAAGTCAATAATACCATCGTGGTCATCAAGCTCGCGGTGATTTTGTTCTTTCTTGTGATAGGCTTTGGCCATATCAATGCAGGAAATTGGAATCCATTCCTGCCTTTCGGCGTTGGGGGTATTTTCCGTGGCGCCAGCATCATCTTCTTCGCCTACATTGGCTTTGACCAGATTTCAACCTCGGCGGAGGAGGCGCGCAATCCTGCTCGCGATTTGCCAATCGGTATCTTCATGAGTCTGTTGATCTGTACCGTTCTCTATATCCTGGTAACAGCGGTACTGACCGGGGTAGTGCGGTACACGCAGTTGAATGTGGCATCGCCTGTATCGCATGCGCTCATCTTGCTCGGTCTGAACGCTGCTGGATCAATCATCTCGGTGGGTGCCCTTTGTGGCTTGACGACGGTCTTGATCGTGCTGCTTTTTGGTCAGAGCCGCATCTTCTTCTCGATGGCGCGCGATGGCCTTCTGCCGCGTTTCTTCTCAATCATTCACCCGCGTTTCCGCACACCATACCTGTCGAGCCTGCTTGTTGGAATCGTCGTGGCGCTGGTTGCTGGTCTTACACCGATTGACGTGGTGGCTGAATTGACCAATATTGGGACATTGGCCGCATTCGTACTGGTTTCCATCGCCGTCCTGATCCTGCGGCGCACGCAGCCCAACCTGCGGCGTGGATTCCGCGTGCCTCTAGTACCCTTGATTCCCATCCTCTCCGTCATTGGTTCGATTGTGCTGATTGTTAGCCTGCCGTGGGTAACGCTTGTGAGATTCGTTGTCTGGCTGGTAATCGGACTGGTCATTTACTTCCTCTATAGCAGGCGCAACAGCCGCTTGCAAGAGGGGGCAGGGAACTATGCAGGAGATAGTATGGTTGAAAAAGGGGCTTAGAGCAGACGCAAGCTTTGTGCTATACTGATCAGCGTAAGAGAAACGTGCCATTTGAGAAGGTTGAGAAGCCGATACCTTTTCAAATGGCATGGTAAAGTGGTGGGAAGAAAGATGAAAGGGGAGATCCAACCATCTTGCGCATTGTGATTTTTCGTATAGCCTACATCGGTGACACGATGATTGCTTTTCCTCTGCTGCGCGCGTTGCGCGCGAAATATCGCAACGATCATATCACGTATATAGGCAATCCGATTACATTACCGCTCGCTGACGCCTGGGGACTTGCTGATGAGGCCATGGCACAGGATGGGAACCTATCGATTGAACTGTACTCGAATGAGGGCCTTTCCGCTCCTCACTGGTTGCGTGTATTTCAACAGACCGATCTGGCCATTTCCCTGATGCGCAATAAGACTGACGAACTGGTACAGAATTTGCGCAGGGCCGGTGCCAGAGAAGTCATCGCTGCTGATGAATTTCAGGCGGGCTCCTCCTCCAAACATGTGTTGCAGAAGCTAGCCGAATCAATTGGCATAAACAATCTCGATGCTAGCAATGTTCCCCCTTTTCGCTTGAAAGAGAATGATTTCAATCCTGCCAGGCGCCCGATCACGATTCATCCAGGCCGGGGCAAAGAGGATGCGAGATGCTGGAAAGCCGCCTCCTATGCCACGTTGATAACGCGACTTGTACGCGATGGGCAGTCTGTGATTGTGCTGGCCGGACCAGTTGATCAGGATCAACTCAAAGAAGTGCTGAAGCGCCTTCCATCTTCGCTGCCATCAGGCATGGTATCGGTTATGAAGAACGTGCCGCTTCTGGAGGTGGCGAAAGTGATGGAAAAGAGCAAATGCTATATAGGAACCGACTGCGGAATGACGCATATGGCGGCATTGACCGGGGTGCCTGTCGTCGCGCTTTTCGGCCCGGTCTACCCTTTGCCCCCTTTAGGGCCACGGGTGGAGTTGATAAAGGAGCGGCTGGAGCGTTTATCTGTGGATAGAGTGCTTGCAAGCATACAGAAATACATGTGAATCAGCAGGTGCATTTCGATACTCTGGTAAACGCCATGCGCCTCCGTCGCACCTTCATCGATGAAAATCGCCTGGGGATTTTCAGAAGAATCCCCAGGCGATAATGCCTTGACAAGTAACAAAGTTACAGGTATATTCGTGAGTACAGAATAGCTTCTGCGGAAATGCCGTGATGGGTGAAATTACCACACGCATTTCTCATCGCGAAAACAATAGAAAAAGGATTATTGGAGCAGATGGAACATCATTCGACGACCTTCATTTTTGCAATGCCTATGTGCATGGTTTATGGGATGCTTACCGTATCCCACGGGTCGTCGCTGTCCTCTGCGAGCATAGACATAGTGCTTACTTGACCGTAACAAAGTTCTTCAGGCGAAGGGGTGCAGGCGACAGACCTGCGCCCCTTTCTTTTTTGTATCAAAATCCATTTATCGAAGGAAGAGAGGTATCAAATGACCAATTCTGAAGAGGCATCCCAGGAAGATGCAGGAGACGGCAAACGCTACTTTATCACGACCGCCATTGATTATCCGAACGCTCCGCCGCATATCGGGCATTCGCTGGAGAAGGTGGCAGCTGATGTCCTTGCCCGCTATCATCGCCTGCAAGGACACGACACATTTTTCAGCATGGGGCTTGACGAGAATAGCCAGCATGTGGTGAAAGCATCCGAGGCTAACCATGTTGATATTCGCGCGTGGATCGAGCGTATGAATCAAGCTTTCCGCCTGGCATGGGCGAAGCTCGATGTATCCTACGATGCCTGGATGCGCACAACAGACGAGCAGCATTTTCGGGCCTCGCAGGAACTGTTTCGCCGCGCGCAGGAACGAGGAGACATCTATAAGTCCATCTATTCCGGCTGGTACTGCCCGAACTGCAACAACTTTTATACTGACGAGGAACTGGTGAATGGCCGGTGCCCTGACCATCCATCAATCGTGCCTGAATGGTTAGAGGAGGAGAATTACTTTTTCGCGCTCTCCAGATACAGTGACCGCTTGCTGGAGCATATTCAGACGCATCCAGAATTCATTGTACCGCCTGTGCGGCAGGCCGAGGTGCTAGGCATGATCCGGCAAGGGCTGCGCGATTTTTCTGTCTCGCGCGTAGTGAATCCGGCTCGGCAGCCCTGGGGCGTGCCGGTTCCAGGCGATCCTGGCCATGTCCTCTACGTCTGGTTCGATGCCTTAACCAATTACATTACCGTGGCCGGTTTTCCAGACGATAAAACGAGATTTAGGCATTACTGGCCTGCCGATGCGCATGTCATCGGCAAGGATATCACGCGCTTCCACTGCCTGTACTGGCCCGCCATGTTGATGTCAGCAGGTCTGGCACTGCCGCGACAGGTAGCAGTGCATGGTTTCATTACCCTGGAGGGGCAGCGCATCTCAAAGACGACCGGTAACATAGTCGAGCCGGTGGAACTTGTGGATGAGTTCGGGGTCGATGCAGTGCGTTACTACCTGCTGCGCAACCTGTCTTTCGCGTCCGATGGCGATTTCTCGCGCGCCGGGTTGATACGTCATTATAATGACGAGCTTGCTAATGACCTGGGCAACCTCTTGAACCGCGTCGTGACGATGACGCAGCGTTATCGGGATGGAGTCATTCCCGCGCCAGGACCGGCAGGGGTCCTTGAGGAAGACTTGCAACGTGTGGCGACGGAGACACGCATTGGAGCAGAAACGGCGTTGGAAGCATGGGAAATAGGAAATGCCCTGGGTATCATCTGGAGCCTGGTGAGGCGCGCCAATCAATACATCGAGCAAAGCGAGCCGTGGAAACTGGCTCGCCAGCCTGATAAACAGCAGCAACTTGATAATGTGCTGTATTCGGCGACAGAGGCGTTGCGCCTGCTGGCGATCTACCTGGCTCCCTTTATTCCCTCGGCATCTAACCGTATCCTGAGCCAGCTGGGATTGCTGCCTGTGAGGGGGTCAGCATGGATTCAGGAGGGAATCTGGGGAAGTCGTGCTTTGTCGCATGTAGCGCCGGGATCACAATTATTCCCACGGATTGAGGGATAGGGGCGTTATCACATCACTGTAAAGGAGGAAACAGATGCCCATCATCGAGGTTGAGGGATTAGCAAAAACGTTCAGAACGCGCCAGCGTGAAGCTGGTTTGGCAAGCAGCTTGCGGTCGTTTGTCGCGCCTAAATATCGCGAGCGTGAGGCCGTGAAGCCCACCAGTTTCTCGCTTGAGCAAGGAGAGGTGCTTGCCTTTATCGGGCCGAACGGTGCAGGCAAATCTACCACCATTAAAATGCTGACGGGCATCCTGTATCCTTCCGCGGGCAAGGCTCACGTCCTGGGCATGATACCCTGGCAACAGAGGCGCAAACTGGCATTTCATATAGCCAGTGTATATGGGCAGAAATCTCAATTGTGGTATCATCTGCCGCCGCAGGATACTTTCAACCTGCTTGCGCGCATTTATGAACTGGATATGGAGGAGTATCGAAAGCGCCGCGACTTCCTGGTCGATGTGTTCGATATCGCAGAATACATGCAGACTCCGGCGCGCAAGCTGAGCCTGGGAGAGCGGATGCGTTGCGAGCTGGCGGCGGCTCTGCTGCACAGGCCCTCGGTCGTCTTCTTAGACGAGCCGACTATCGGGTTGGATGTCATCGCCAAACAGCGCATCCGCGACCTGATCGGTCATTTGAATACACAGGAGGGTGTCACCATTTTTCTGACTTCGCATGACGCGGGGGATATCGAGCAGGTCTGCCGGCGCGCGATTGTCATCAATCACGGGGAGATCATCCTCGACGCGCCCGTTGCCAGGCTGAAACGTGACTACCTGAAGGTGAAAACGGTCGATCTGCTGCTGGAGGAGCCTGCCGCAACATTGTTAAAAATTGACGAGCGCAGTGGCAGGCAGCGCTTGAGCATACAACTGCCAGGATCAATCCATGAGGAGATACAGGATACAGTGAGTATCCAGGTATTGAAGGCGAAGGAGCATGGTCTGAAGCTGGCAATCGATACGTCGCGCAGTCCGCTTGAACCGGTGATTGCCGCGATCATGCAGCATTGCCATATCCTCGACATGACCATCTCCGACCCACCGATGGAGGAGATCATCGCGACCATTTACGGGCAGAAAGATGGGGAGACGCCATTCATGACCCCGCCATCTAATGCTGAAATAGAGCTTCTTCAAACCAACGAATCAGAATCACGAGAAAATGGCAGTACAGAATACATGGTATCAACGGATACAAAGCCCGAAATTGAGCCGGAGTCCTTGATACCATTCGCGGAAGGAGATTAAGGATATGGGTGCATTGATACGTGTTCAAAAGCGCACTCCTGGCCAGAGGCTTGTACTCGTGCTGAGAAAGTACCTGGCTGTGATGCGCGTGAGCATTGCCAGCAACCTGGCCTATATGATGGAAGTCTTCTTTCGCGGGTTGTTCCTCGTTGTGCTGATCTTCGTGCTGGGACAGTTATGGAAAACGACGTATTCGGCGCGGGGAGCAACGCTGCTGAGCGGGTTCAGCATCAGCGATATGATCTGGTACCTGGCAGCTGCCGAGATGATCGCGACTTCCATGCCGGCATTGACGCGCCGTATCGACCAGGAGGTACGTTCGGGGCAACTCGCTTACCTGTTGGTACGGCCATGCAGTTATGTTTTCTATAACTTTGCGCAATACCTGGGCGAGCGGGTGGTACGCTTCATCATCAATGGCATCGTGGCCGCCTCGGTCGCGCTGATCTTCGTGGGGCCGCCGCATCTCACCTGGATGGGAGTAGTTGTCTGGCCGTTCGTCACCTTGCTGGCGATGTGCATCGACTTCGTGGCCTACTTCAGCATCGGATTGCTGGCATTCTGGACTGAAGATACCAATTCGTTCAGTTTCGTGTTCAGTCGCCTGACGTTGGTGCTGGGCGGTGTGCTGGCGCCATTAGAGATTTTTCCACAGCCGCTGCGCAGCATTGCCCAGGCGCTGCCTTTCAGCGCCATCCTGTACGGCCCTGCCCGCACGCTGGTGCATTTTGAGTTCTATCCGTTCCTGGGATTACTAGAACAGCAATTGATCACCCTGGCGGTAGGCGGCGCGATTCTGTTTGCCATCTACTCGGTCGCAATTCGACGAGTGAGTATCAATGGAGGCTAGAAAATGATGGCCATTGTCAAAATCGGTACGCGAACGCTGAGTTTTATGAAGGCGTACTTCGTCGCCAACCTGCAGGCGGCAATGGAGTATCGCGCGGCTTTCTGGACGCAGATTCTCACGATGGTAGCTAATGATAGTCTGTGGCTCTTTTTCTGGTGGACCTACTTCCGCCAGTTCCCACTGGTGCATGGCTGGCAGAACACAGATATCGTCATACTCTGGGCCGTCTCTGCCTGCGCTTTCGGCATTGCGATGTGCGTCTTTGGCAACGCTCCCAAACTGGCTGCTCTGATTATGAACGGCGGGCTGGATGCATACCTGGGCATGCCTCGCAATGTGCTGCTGCACGTCTGCATTTCGGCGACAGATCCATCGGCCTGGGGCGATGTCATTTTTAGTGTGGGAGCCTTTGTCCTGTTCCTGCATCCCGACGTATTGCATTTCGGGCTATTCGTATTGCTGGCCGTACAAAGCGCCCTGATCTTCGTGGCCTTTCTTGTGATTCTCGGCTCGATGGCGTTCTTTGTCGGCAATACAGAGGGTATGACGCAGCAAGTTTTTGGGGCGCTGATCACATTCAGCACCTACCCTATGAACATCTTTACGGGAGTCGTGCGCCTGCTGCTCTTCACCATCGTTCCGGCGGGCTTCATCTCGTTTGTGCCTCTTCAGTTGCTGCACCAGTTCACCTGGCCGCTGTTGGGAGCGATGGCCGGATTTACCGCCTTGTTTGTAAGTGTGGCGATGATCGTGTTCCGGTTAGGGCTGCGCAGGTATGAGAGCGGGAATCTGTTAGGGATGCAGAATTGATAGGCATTAGAGGCAAAATATGAGCGGGACAAAAATGCCGCTCATATTTTATTTGAAAAGGCGCGCAAGAGGACAGGTAAAGCCTGGCACTACATCCAATCCGTCCAGGGAGTCATTGATATTCAGTATCGCTGTAGGAGTATCGCTGCCCTGCTGCCATACCTCAGCCTCTTTTGCCTGGGGCCAGATGATCCAGACCAGTCTTACTCCTGCGCTAAGCCACATTCTTGCTCGCTCGATCATCTCCGGTCGATACTGGCTGGGGGATACCACCTCTACTATCAGGTCTGGTGCCAGGCGCGGGAATGAAAGGCTCTCAGGCGTGTTTGGACGAGGAATACGGGCGGCAGCTACAAAAGCCAGGTCAGGGCTACGAACGGTATCGGGCTCACCTCGCTGGCTCAGGAGATAGCCTGCCTGTGAAAGTGTGCATTCTCCGAGGTTATGCTCCTCGACATAAGGTAAGAGACGAGCAGCCAGGCGCGCTGCAACTACATCATGGTTGTAGCCAGCCAGAGGCATCCTGACCAGTCTCCCTTCTGCCAATTCGTAGTGCCAACCGTCTTCCCTGGGCAGGCGGATAAACTCCTCTGCTGTCATGAGCGTACCAGGCTGTATTGTAATCGTGTAATAGGCCATCAGGATACCTCAATCTGCCTGTGAAGAAGCCTCACTTACGTTTATCCTAGTATAGCAGCGTGTAGATGATCTGGCAATAGCCCTGTTACAAATATTTCTCCAGCCATTTTAGTATCCGCTCCTCCTCATCACACCTGTGGTCATACTCAAGGTTGCCGTGGCCCTCACGTGGATAGATGACCAACTCCGTAGGAACGCCCCGTTCCTTCAAGGCGCGGTAGAATGCGTAGGCCTGGTTGACGGGAACAATGTAATCTTCTTCTCCATGGACGATGAGGGTTGGAGTCTGCACGCGAGCAGCAAATGTGATGGCGGAACGGGCTCGATAAGCTTCGGGATGTTCAAGTGGATCAACGCCGATAAAGCGCGTATCCCAATCGAATATGATTGATTGGGCATGGAAACTGTGAAAGTCGGAGATACCGGATGCCATAACCGCCACCGAAAAGCGCGTCGTCTGTGTTATTGCCCATGCTGCCATGAAACCGCCGTAGCTGCCACCGGCAATAGCAACGCGATTGCCATCGACCATACCGCGCTCGACCAGGTAGTCGATGCCACAGAGCAAATCCTGGAGATCCTTGCCGCCCATATCGCCCACGACCGCATCGGCGAAGGCTACCCCACGTCCCCAGCTTCCGCGTATATTGGCGCGCAACACAGCATAACCGGCGGAGGCCAGTTCCTGGGCGCTAAAGTATGTATAGCCAAAATCATCAGTCCAGGCGAATGATGGGCCACCATGCACATCCACAACAAGCGGAGGGAGAGTGTTACCTTTGTGCGAAAGCGGCGGCGTAAAGAGCGCGTCGATGCGCCAGCCATCAATGCTTTCATACTTGATTGCCTGGCTGGGGGCAATGGCGAAGGTTTCCTCGGCAAGAGGGTTTAACTGTGAAAGGCGCTTCCAACGAATGCCGGTTGTTTTTGTTCCCTCTTTGCTAAGAGTGCCGAAATAGATATCGGGTGGATGTTGCTCGTTTGCGTGCGTGGTTACGAAAGATTGCATATCAGGGGTGAGCGAGAGATGGGGCCAGGCAGTGTCCATCACAAAATTTTCGTCGAGCAGCGTTATTGTGCCGGTGGCTTCATCCAACATGCCGATTTGCTGCGTAACTCCTTGCCACGCGGTAAAAAGCAGGCGCTGACCATCGGGAAACCAGCGGCACCAGGCCGGGCTACACTGAATGCCGGGCGTCAGATTACGTGGTTCATGCGCTCCATTTCCAGTCTCAATGACGAAAATGTCTCCGCCCCCCTTGCAAGGGTCGCTCCATTCACCTGAGATGTACGCAAGACGCGAGCCATCGGGCGACCAGCTAAGAGCGCTGGCCTGACGGGTTAAGTGTGTAATCTGCCGGATAGCCCCTCCCCCGGCAGAAACGATGCCAATCTGACCGCGGTACCAATCTGTCGCATCCGGTCCGCTCGAGTAGTAAATAGCGATTTGCTTGCCATCGGGCGACCAGGCGTATTCCCAGATCGTGAGGTTATCGGGGGTGAGGGGTTCGGGAACATCGCCATGCACATGCACCTTCCAGAGCCGCTTATGGCGCCCCGGCATGATGACACGCGGGTCGGTGCCGGGTTCCTTGCCCTCCAGGGAGAGGAAGGAAATATAGTGACCGTCGGGCGACCATTCCAGGTCGCTTACCCCATTTGGCATCGTGCAGATTTGCTCAGGCTCACCTCCCGGGAATGACATGACATGAGGCTGGGCTTTGGACCTTTGTTTCTCCTGGCCCTTTTCATCTGCTTTACCCCCTTCGCCCATCTCTTTGGAGATAAATGCCAGTTGCTTGCCATCGGGCGACCAGCGCGGGCAACTATCATCGTGCTGGCTGCGTGTTATAGGGCGGGGCTCATTACCGGCAATCTCAGCCAACCAGATGCGTCTTCGTTTTTTAGGCTGTTCAGGAATCCATTCTGAAACGACAAAGGCGACATGCCGGCCATCTGGAGAAAGGTTTGCGTCGCTGGCGAGGCGGAGCTTTTCCAACATTCCAGGAGTAATCGGAACTCGTGCGTTTGACTGGCTATTATCAGGAAATACAGCTTCAGGCGTGGTGTTGTGTGTCTCACTCATTACAAAATGCTCCAGACGAAATCATAATTGCTCTTCCGCTGAGTGGGAAAAGATTTATCGGCACGGTGATGTCTGCTATTATACAATAGAGAACAGCGAAGGAACAAATAGTCGGGTTTAAGAAACAGGGAAAATACGAACGTGCGAGAGCTTTTTCAAGAAATCTTCGATATTCTACAGTCCGGCGAAACGGCTGCCATGGCGACTATCGTCAAGCGTAAAGGCTCGGTGCCACGCGAGGTGGGAGCGAAAATGGTTGTGCGGCCTGGGGGCAAAATCAGCGGTACCGTCGGCGGAGGCTGTGGCGAGGCCGAAGTATGGCGCAGCGCGCTCAATGTCATTGACACATTGCGCCCAAATATGGTACAGGTTGATTTGACCGAAGAGATTGCGATGGAAAGTCAGGGTGTCTGCGGGGGCATTTTCGACGTGTTCGTCCAGCCCTGGCATAACAACCCACTTCCTGGCCAGCCGGCAATGCAAGAAATTGCTCGTATCATAAGCGATGCCTTAGAGGGTGAACATGCCATAGTGCTGGCCACCGTCATCGCTGCCGGCGGTTCGTGGCGTGCTTATATTGGCCGGCAGATGTTAGTGTATGAAAATGGCGAAACAAGTGGCAATTTGATAGCGGATGAGGCTCCTGCCGGATTGACGGCCCATCTGGTACAGGCGGCTCAAAATGCTATCGCGACAGGCAAACCCCACATGGAAAATATCGAGACTACCCTTGATGGCGGGCGGCATAAAATGACTCGTCAGGGAACCTGGGCAGAGATTTTTATCGAACCATTCGTCCCGCGTCCGGTGCTGCTGATTGCCGGCGCGGGGCACATAGCGGTGCCGCTTGCTGCGCTTGCGCACCAGGTGAACTTCTCAGTCAGTGTGACTGACGATCGCGCGTCTTTCGTCAATCGCGAGCGTTTTCCCTCGGCCAAACAATTATTGCAGGGCGACATCGAGTCTATTCTGCGCAACTATCCAATCACGCCGCGTACTCATATCGTCCTCGTTACGCGCGCGCATGCTCATGATGTGCAGGGACTGCGCGCCATCATCGATTCGCCCGCCGCCTATATCGGCATGATCGGCAGCCAGCGCCGTGTCTGGGCGGTCTTCAAACTTCTGCACCAGGAAGGCGTGCCTGCCGGGAAACTTGCGCGCGTGCGCGCGCCAATCGGCCTCGACTTAGGTGGTGCCGCGCCCGAAGAAATTGCGCTCAGCATCATGGCTGAAATCATCATGCTGCGTCATGGTGGTTCTGGCCGTGCGATGTCCGAACCTTTGCGCGACCGCTTTATGGAGCGCTTGAGACGTCTGGACGAAGAGGAATGAGGAAAGCATACGAGAAGCCAGACAATTTTTTTCTATTTTGATGGCACATCCTTGCGGATAAAGATAGAGTAATTTAAAAGTATGATATTAGAACTGTTAAAAATACAAAAAATCACCATAAGAATGGAGAAAAATATCAAAGTTAGTCCCAAAACCCCTTGACAAATAGAAATTTATGCCGCATAATAGGTCACAGTGACATGTCACTGTGACCTATTATGCGGCTTTACGATACAAAACCAGGTGAAATGAAAGGATGAAAATGTACGAACTGATCATTCTTTCGCTGCTGATGCGCTGGAATGCCCATGGCTATCTCATTGCCAGTGTCATAAATGATATCATCGGCCCATACGCCAAGATGAGTAATGGGCGGCTTTATCCCTTACTGGCTAAACTGGAAGAGCAGGGACTGATCGAGGCGTTTGTAGAAAGCGAAAGGGCCTCTCATGGTGACCGGCAACATCGCAGCTATGCAATAACAGAGGCTGGACGCAAGCGCTTTCACGATTTGATGCTTGATACTACCTCGAATCCAGGTGATTACCAGAAGTTGTTCTTGCAAAAGGTGACAGTGCTCGAATTGCTGAATCCTGCCGAGCGCCTGTACCTGATCGATCACTATATCAACTACTGCCAGGCCCATGTGTTGCATCTCACAGCCGAAGCGGAGCACCTGGTGAGCGATGTGAATGACAGGGAATATATGAAGGCCTCTCAACTTGAGGCTATTGTGAACGTTATGCATCATATGATTGAGCAGTGGAGGCTGGAGCTGGAATGGGCCAGAAACCTGCGCAAGAAAGAAGTCCTGCAGGCAGAAGGCCAGGAAGTTCTATAGGGACGGCACCTGCTGCCTGTCCTCATCGCCTTGATTTGTATTGATAAACAAAAACGTATGTTCAGGAGGAATATAAAACATGGCTAAAGAAAAACCCTCGACGCTGCAATTCGCGCCGGCAACTGGAGGCGGGCGGCGTATACATGGCTTCGCGCTTGTCAGTATTCTGGTTGCGCTGATGCTCACCCTCTTGCTTGAGGCGCTGGATCAGACTGTCGTTGGCACGGCACTGCCCAGAATCGTTGCTTCTTTGCAGGGCTTCGACCGCTATACCTGGGTCGTCACGGCTTATCTGCTTGGTTCTACTACCATGGTGCCGATTGTTGGCAAGCTCTCTGACCAGTTTGGGCGCAAGTGGTTCTTCATCGCCGGAGTGGTGGTCTTCTTGCTGGGTTCCGCGCTCTCCGGCGCTTCGCAGACGATGAACCAGCTCATCGCTTTCCGCGCTTTGCAAGGGTTAGGCGCGGGCACCGGCATCGCGCTGGTCTTCACCGTGGTTGGCGACATCTTCCCGCCTGCCGAGCGTGCCAGGTGGCAGGGCATTTTTTCGGCAGTCTACGGCTTTTCTAGCGTCGTTGGTCCCACCGTTGGTGGATGGCTGACAGATCATGGTCCCTTGCTCGGTAGCCTTATCACTGATGCCACACGCTGGCGCTGGGTGTTTTATATCAACATTCCAATAGGAATCATTGCGTTAGTAGCGCTGCTCATCTATCTGCCCAACAACATTTCCGAGCGCAGCAGTCGCTATAGCGGCTGGGCAGCTGTGCGGCGCATCGACTTCCTGGGCGCTGCTCTGGCCTCGGCTGCCACCATCTGCTTGCTGCTGGGGCTCACCTGGGGGGGCGACCAGACCTATGATTGGGGTTCCGCGCAGGTCGTTGGTATGCTCGTGGGCGCCGGTATCCTGTATATCGCCTTCTTCGCCGTCGAACGTTTCGCAGCGGAACCCGTCCTGCCGCTCAGCCTGTTCCGCAACCAGATTTTCTCGGCAGGCACGACCCTTTCGCTCTTGCAAGGCATGATATTGCTCGGCCTGGTCATTTACCTGCCGCTCTACCTGCAAGGCGTGCTTGGGCAATCGGCCACCAATTCTGGTGTGGTAATCACCCCGCTCACGGTGAGCCTGGTAGTCGGCGCGGGCCTGTCTGGATTTGTCGTGGCTATGCTCAAACGTTATCAGGCAATCACCATCGCGGGAGCAGTTATTATGACCATTGGCGTCTACCTGATGACGCGGATGACGGCCACGACCGGTATTGGGACTGCTGCCATCTATATGGTTGTAACAGGCGTCGGAATCGGCATCTTTTTCTCGATCTTAACGCTTGCGGTACAAAATGCCTTGCCGCGCACGCAGCTCGGCGTTGGCACCGGCGCCGTTCGCTATGTCAGCCAGCTTGGCTCGACGTTAGGTGTGGCCATTGTCGGTACCGTCGTGAACAATACCATTGCCAGCGATATTCTCACGCGCATTCCTGCCAGCACTGTGAAGCAGCTTACCCCGCAAGGATTGAAGTTCGCGACCAATCCGCAAATCCTGGTCGATCCCACCTATCGCGATACAGTGGTGCAGACGGCTCAGAAGTACGCGGTAGCGCAGGCCACGGCGCATATTCCTCCTGGTCCAGGCCATAATCAGGCAGTGGCAGCGGTGGCGGCTCAGGCAATGCAGCAAGTTCAGCACCTGCTCAACCAGGTCTTCGAAGCCCTCAAGCTCTCGCTTGCCGTGGCTGTCCAGCATGGTTTTGTGACCATCCTTTTCTTTTGCTTTGCCACCGTTATTGCCGCATTCTTCCTGAAAGATGTGCCGCTGGCCAAAGAGTTTCGCCAGGCAGCACCGGAGGCAGGCGCTCCATCGCAAGAGAAGAAAGACGTTCCGGTGACGCATTGATAGCAGGTAAAGCCGGTAAGCCAGAGGAGCACTATCATGAGCGAACGTAACATTAGAGGTACGCAGTCCATTACGTCCGGCCAGAGCGAAAGATCGCTGGAACATTCCGAGAATGTTCCAGCGATCGAAATGATAGACCTTTGCAAGACTTTCGGCTCGCTGAAAGCTGTTGATCATCTCTCGCTCACGGTACAGCAGGGCGAGATATTTGGCTTGCTCGGACCGAATGGATCGGGAAAGACAACCACTATCAATATGATCAGCGGGCTGAGTACGCCGACCAGCGGGCAGGTCAAAGTGATGGGCTATAATGTACGCCACGATGCAAGGCGCGTTCATCAACTCCTCGGCTCGGTTCCGCAGGAGACAGCGCTCTACGAGGAATTGAGCGCGTGGAGCAATATGGATTTTCACGCGGACCTCTTCGGCATTCCACGCAAAGAAAAGCGGGAGCGCATCACGAAGATGCTGGAACTGGTGCAACTCCTGGATCGCAAGAACTCCCGCGTGAGTACGTTCTCTGGTGGAATGAAGCGTCGTCTTGCGCTTGCGCGTGCCCTGCTACAAGACCCGCAGCTGATCTATCTCGACGAGCCAACGCTGGGCGTAGACGTGCAATCACGACGCGCTATCTGGGACTATATCCTCTCCTTGCGTGAACAGGGCAAGACTGTATTGATTACGACGAACTACCTGGAAGAGGCGCAGGTACTATGCGACCGGCTGGCAATTATCGATCACGGCAAGCTCATCGCCGTAGATACACCTGAAGACCTCAAACGAAACTACGGTGGCAGCGTTATCGAGCTGGAAACGACGCAGCCGGGCAACGTCGTTGCAGAGCTACGTGCTTTGCCAGGAGTACAGGAAGTAATCCAGGATGGCACGCATCTCAAGATAAGCACGCGGGGAGCCAGTAATATCGTGCCTCAGATCATCAATGTAATCTCGCGTGATGGAGAGTTAAAGGATATCGCGGTGCGCGAACCGAATCTCGACGAAATATTCCTACGCCTGACCGGTACAGCGCTGCGTGATTAGGAAGCAAGGTTATTATGCTGCAAGAACCCTGGTACACCCTGCGCGTTATCTGGGCTTGTGCGAAGAAAGATGTCAAGAGTGCATTGACGGAGCGCGTCTTTACCATAATCAGCGTATTTGTGCCTGTGAATGTTCTCATTTTGCTGAGCCTGTTTGTTCTGGCCGGCAGCCATGCGCCTACAGCCGTAGTTATGAATGATACTGGCCCGTATGCGCAGCAGTTTTACAATGCCATGAACAACGCGCATTCGTTCCAGCTACAAAAGTCCAGCGCGAGTGAGGCCAATAATCTGATTGCCGCCGGCCGCATAGTGGCAGTTGTCACGATACCATCTGATTTTGACACTCGAGTTGCTCACAATCAGCCCGTGCAGGTAAGCGTAAAAATCAACAACCTCAATACCGATTTCACCAACGATATCCGGCGAGCAGTGCCGCTCTCCATTACCGCTTTTTATGCTAGAGCATTTCCTGATGTGGTCACGATTACACCGAAGGAACAGGACTTGCAGCCGCAGGATACTGATTACATCCCATATCTCACCGTCTCCATTATCGTCATTGGATTGATGATCGGTGGATTGTTGCAAGCGGGAACCGCCTCGGCCCGTGAGTGGGAGAACGAGACAATGAAAGAACTATTGCTTTCTCCCGCTGCTCGTTGGGCGATGATCCTCGGCAAGCTATTGGGCGCAACGCTGCTCAGCCTCATGTCGGTAGTTGTACTACTCGTGGTGCTTATCTTCGGAATTGGCATTCGACCCGACAACTGGGCTGAAGTAGCAGGTTTTTCGCTGCTGACGCTCGTCATCTTCATCGCTTTCGGGACATTGCTTGGCACTTTGCTGAAGCACCGCCAGCCGGTCGTCGCACTCTCCTTCGGCGTGGCAATCCCTTTGTTCTTTTTGAGTGGAGCATTTGGGCCGATAACCTTTAATACACAGGCTATCCAGGTTATCGCCCAGATTTTCCCCGTCTACTACGCCATTGTATTGATGCAGCATGCCTTCCATAATTTCACACTGAACACGCTGGGGACAGGCGTCAATGTGTTGATTCTCTGTGCCTATGCGCTGGTCCTGTTGCTACTGACGACACTGGCGTTGCGGCGCAATACTATAGCGCATTAAATGAAAGAGGGAAGCCATGTTATTCATATTTTGCAGAACCACGCTGGCAATATTCAGAAAAGATCTTGCTATCTGGCTGCATCGTCCCGCCAATATCGCGGCTACTGTGATACCGCCGCTGGCATTTTTGCTGGTTCAGGCCCTGGGAGCAGCAGCTGTTGGACGCAGCCCGGTAGCGCTTGTCGTGCAGGATAGCGGCCCAAAGGCGGTACAGATGGCGAGTATCATTCATCAGGCCGATATATTCCGCGTTACCGATGCCAGTGCTCAGCAGGCCCAGGTGCTACTGAAAAACCTGACCGTGGTAGCAATCATAACCATTCCACCCGATTTTACCCGGCGAGTCGACGCGCATGAAAACGCAAATGTCGATGTGACGGTAAATAATCTAAACCTCGACTTTACTAACGATATTCGCCGTTCTGTACCCGACGCAATTACGCAGTTTTACGCTGCTCAGGGAAGCGCGAGCCCGATAAAAGTGACTATGCAGGAGCAAGATTTACGCGCCCAGGACGTGCAATTGTTCCAATTCAGCGTATTGCCCACCATCGTCCTGCTGCTGATGATTGGCGGCCTGGTTACCGGTGGTCTCTCAACGGCAGGCGAGTGGGAGACCCGCACCGTCAAGGAATTGCTGCTCTCTCCTGCGACGGGCAGCGCTATAATTACAGGGAAAGTCCTGGCAGGCTTTATCACTACCTTTACACTGGGGATTCTGGTGCTATGCCTGGGCTATGTCCTTGGGTGGACGCAGCCCGAAGGAATCTACTGGCTCAGTACCCTGCTCGTGATTGCGCTGGTTGCGCTGTTGAGTTCAGGGTTAGGAGTCGCAATTGGAGCCTTGACCCAGCGCGTCCAGGCTGTAATTGCTATCTCCATCAATATGGCGCTTTACCTCTTCTTCCTGGCAGGAGGAACGGGGGTGCTTGCCTTCGAGCCGAACTGGCTTCAGAACATCGCCGCCTTTGTCCCTCTTACCTACGGCGACCATGCTCTGCAGATGGCAGTGTTCTATAACTCTGCCGACCAGCTAGGGCGCGATATTACCATTCTCGGTTTTTCGGCTCTAGCAGCAGTAATTCTGGGCATTCTTGCAATACGAAGAGGGATTGCGCGCTAATTCATCAAGCCCCAGGGCTTAGCACGTTTACGAGCCTTCTGCGCTTCCTGGTAGTTGCCCAGCGCGTCGTAGACATCTGCTTTGAGCGTCCAGGCGCGCGCGTAACTGCGGTCCAGCTCTGTGGCCTCGTTGAGGGCATCAAGGGCAGCGCGGTTATGCCCCTGGCGAATGAGCGCTTCAGCCTTGTTGCACCAGGCCACCGCGCTGCGCGGATTTATCAACAGTGCGCGGCTATATGCCTCTACTGCCCCGGCGAAGTCGCGCATGAACGAGCGGGCGTTGCCAAGGCCATTCCAGGCCTGAAAGCTATTTGCATCATAGGTAAGCGCCTGTACATAGGAATCAATCGCTTCGTCCGGCATATTCATGTCGAGTTGCGCGTCGGCTTTGCCATTCCAGGCAGGAACGTAGGCCGGGTCGATAGCCAGCGCCCGCTCGAAGTGTACCAGCGCCTGCGAATAGCGCTGCAAGCGGTTTAAGGCCAGCCCCGCGCTCACCCAGACTACCGGGTTATCCGGTTGTATCTCCGTTGCCCGCTGGTAGGCTTCGTAGGCCTTGCGATAATTTCCCTGGCTATAGAGCGCCGTCCCCTTGCCGTTCCAGGCATGGAAATTTCGCGGTTCCATCCGTAACGCTTCCTCATAGGCATGCAGGGCCTGCGAGTAATGCTGCTGCTTGAGCAGCGTGTCACCCTCCATGCATTTCTCGCGCACGCTGCCACTGGTATTTGGTCTCACTGCCTGCTGGCGCGCCGATGAATCGTTCTTTTCCGCATCTAAAGCAATGGCGGGAGTAGATGGGTTGGTGGCGCCGCGTACAGCCGGTGCTTTGTGGGAGTCGAGCGATCCTTGAGGAGTATAGGCGCGAAGCGGAGCGCTCGGACGACAGGCCGCGTCGAACATGTGCATGAACTCCAGCATACTGTCATAGCGGTCTTCCGGCCGCGTCGAGAGCGCGCGTAGCACGACTGTATCCAGTGCCGCGGGAAGCTCCTGGTTGAGCGCCGAGGGAGGATGTATCAGATTGCCCACTGCATCGAAAGGATGGTAGCCGGTCAGCATCTCGTACAATACTACGGCGCAGCCGAACTGGTCGCTACGCGGGTCTACCACTCCACTCGTCTGTTCGGGAGCCATATATCCAACGGTACCGCGTACCGTAATCGTTTTACCGATACGCGCACCTGGTTCCAGGGCGCGCGCAATGCCGAAATCGGTAATCACCAGGCGGTGATCTTCCTGGTGAATCAGAATATTTTCCGGCTTGATGTCGCGGTGAATAACCGGGCGCGGGCGCGTATGCGCGTAGTAGAGGGCGCTGACCAGTTGGTGAAAGCTGGTCATAGCCTCAGACGCGGGCAATGGCCCGTTCACGACAGCCATGCGCGTGCGCAGCGAGCCTGCTGTATAGAGCGGCATGATCAGGAAAACGCTAGGCCCATGCTTGCCATAGTCCAGGATAGGGGCAATATTGGGATGATCGAGCGTAGCGGCAATGCGAGCCTCGCGCAAAAAGTGCTCCTGTTCCGCGGGAGTTGTCTTGCTGGGCAGCAATACCTTGATGGCGATGCGACGCGAGAGATTCTGGTCAACTCCGCGAAATACTGCCGCATATCCCCCTTTGCTAATCAGTGCCTCAACGACATAGCGCCCCGCCAGTGCGGTATTGAGCAAAGGCAATGCACATCCTCTGCAAAACAAATCGCTGTCCCGATTTTCATATCCACAGTCAGCTTTATCGGCGCAGCGTCGCATTCCTTCTCCTCTTCTTCAGGGGCGAGATCTATCGTTCCCGACTCCATTGTGCCCAAATGGAAGCGGGTAGGGCTTCTAACTGTCTATCTACCTGGCAGACAGTTGTTCTAAGGAACGTGCTCGTTCCTGGCAGGCGATAGCCTCGTCTCTCCGGCCCAGCCTTTCAAGCGCGATAGCTTTATTATACCAGGCATCAGGTTCATCTGGCGCCAATTGTGTAGCCCTATCAAAAGCGGCGTATGCCTCATTCAGATACCCTGACGCGTAGAGTGCCAGTCCCTTGTTATTCCAGGCAGCAGTATAGCCTGCATCCAGAGCGAGCGCGCGATCAAAAGCGGTGATCGCCTCTTCATCACGTCTCAATTCGTGCAGCAGACTACCTTTATTGTACCAGGCCGAAATCAGTCCGTTATCATAGCGCAAAGCGGAATTGTAGGACTCCAGCGCGTCCTCGTACATGCGCATGGCGGCCAGCACGTTCCCTCGATTATACCATGCGCCGGCCAGTGTTGGGTCAAGTTCGAGCGCCCGGTCGTAATCTGCCAGGGCCTCGGCATAACGTTTCATATCGCGTAGATCATTGGCCTTGTCAAACCATGCTGTGGCATTGTTGGGGTTGAGGTGTGTAGCGCGTTCGTGCAGTATGAAAGCCTGCTCAGGATTTTTCATGCGGCGTAAAATATTGCCCTTTGTATCCCATAGGGCAGCATTGTCCGGTGCCAGTTGAATGGCATGGTCAATGGCAATCAGCGCTTCATCGTAGCGCTGCAGGCTGTACAGTGTGTCACCCATGGCTTGCCAGATTACGCTCTGAGTTGGATCGAGAACAAGCGCGTGGTCAAATGCCAGTAATGCCTCTTCGGGCCGGTTGAGTTCAACCAGGGTCATACCGCGCCCGCTCCATGCGAAAACATAGTTTTGATCATAAGCGAGGGCCTGCTCGTAACAATACATCTCTTCATCAAAACGACGCAGTTCGTGCAGCACGTTTGCGCGCGAGCACCACAGATCAGGATCATTTGGACGCAGTGAAAGCGCATGATCGTAGGCGAGGAGTGCCTCTTCGAACTGCCCCAGGTAAAGCAACGCCGCCCCTTTGCCGCTCCATGCCTCTACGGAAACTGGATCGAGGCTCAATGCTGCCTCGTATGCTGCGAGCGCGTCGTTGTAGTTGCTCAGTTCATAGGCTCGATCAGCTTCTGCCAGCCAGTTACGTGGTTGCTCAGGCGGTACGGGTCGTTTTGAGATGGTTGCTTTCGAAATTGCCGGGCGTACCTGGGTGAGCATACTATCATCGAAATCGAAGTCCTGGACAGGAGCAACACTGGGAGAGGATTGAGGTACACCGTTGCTTACGCGCACAGTCATGCGGGGCCGTGATACCGGTGCTTCGCTCTTGTTTCCAGGTATCTCAGACTTTACAAGAAATACCAGCGGCCCATCCTTCCCAAAATCAGTCACACGGATGCTACCTGGCTCATGAACATTGCGGGAGAACGCCACCGCCATCTCCGCATCCTGCAAGAAGTCTTCGCGCTCCCTGGCAGTCGTTTTATTCGGAATAAGGGCGCGTATAGTCACAAGGTTGCCCTCATGACGATCAATGGCACTTAAAGTGACAGTATTGCGATCTTTTCCTGCTAATGTTTGTATTTCATAGCGTCCTTGCAAGAGCGTTCCAGGAAGGGGAATGCCACAGTTTGCGCAGAAGCGAGCTTTATCGCGATTTTGAAAATGACACTCATCCGCATTCAGACATAGCACCTTAAAGTATCTCCCCATGGCATTCATAAGGAATACCACTACTAACCTGCCATCATTGCCTGTACTTTAACGAAAACATAGTTAGTTTGTCAATACAAAACTTTACTCTCTCTACTGATTTCAGTGTGCTAAACGTTTGTAAGAAATGATATCAAGTGTTGGCGAACGTGTACAGATGTGCTATATTTTCTGTATGAAGTTAAGTCAGTACGCCAAACAACAAGGCGTCAGTTATCGCACGGCCCTGGACTGGTTTCGCAATGGAACGATCAAGGGCTATCAAGCTCCTTCCGGTACGATTATCGTCTATTCTTTCACTGCACGGCTCTACGGAGAGAGACGCGCTAAACGAAAAACCGAGGCAGTTGTGAGCAGCTACCACGTGAGGACACGTAGATGCAATACTGTAGCATAATAGATAGGCAGAAATACCGTAGTAGTAGTTGCCTTAATGGATTATAGTAGAATCCTGAAGGACTTATTCCATGATGGTAAAGGCGTTCCGGGTAGCCGTTTGTTTGAAAGAAATCCAGAAAGCAATAAAATGTTAAATAAACAGCAGTTGAATGATACAGAGAATGGTGGCAATGTAGCCGGTAGCGCCCTGGATGTGACCCAGGGTATGGCCGGTACTGAGCAGGAGAACGAACCGGGGCAGCTCATTCGCGTTCTACTTGCGGACGATCATGCGCTTGTACGTGAAGGAACGCGCCGTTTGTTGGAGACCGAAAGCGACGTTGAAGTCGTGGCGGAGGCGGCTAGCGGAGAGGAGGCCATCGCTGCTGCCCAGGAACTGCATCCTGATGTCGCGATTATGGATATTGCTATGCCGGGAATGGGTGGCATCGAAGCCACACGCGCGATTAAAAAGTGCTGCCCAGAAACAGCCGTGCTGGTGTTGTCGGCTTATGACGACGAGCCGTATCTGATAGCGCTGCTTGAGGCAGGAGCGGCAGGATTCCTACTCAAGAATGTGCATGGGCAGGAGCTGGTGAATGCTATTCGATCTGTCTCGCGCGGCGAAGCCGTTTTAAAGCCCATCCTGGCCGAAAAAATGATGCGCCGCTTATCTTCGCACGCTGAACCTGTCCAACGTCAGACCGATCTATTAAGCGAACGCGAGTTTGATGTGCTGCGCCTGGCGGCCCGTGGACTGCCGAACAAGGAAATCGCGCGCCGGATGGGTCTGAGCATTCGTACTGTGCATAGTCACCTGGCCAATATTTTTACCAAAATGCAGGTAGGCTCGCGCACAGAGGCTGTCTTGCTGGCCCTGCGCCTGGGCATCATTTCTTTGCAGGATACCTATGATTCACAGTAATGATCGAAGATCAGGTATATTGGAGTACCTGAAACCTCTCATAGCTTTATTCTCACTCTGCGTAACGGTTGGACTAACTGCCTGGGCTCTGACCAACTACCGGCCGGTTCCTAATCTGTATGGCCCTCGTGCTATCTATAGCCTGATATTCCTCTCGGTATTCTTGTCCTTGATGGGGCGCATCTTGCTACTGCGCCTTTTAAGGCAGGAGTCCGCAAATCGGGAGATCGTACCCAATCGTATGCGAATCGCGTGGAGGTCTCTTTTTCTGATTGATGTTACCGCGCCGTGTTATCTGGCAGCCGGAGTGCTGATTGGCGTCCCGGCTGCCGTATTAACAGCGGTCGTGACGCAGGTCTTTTTACAAGGATTTACGCTCTGGCGTGGATTTGTCTCCTGGCAGGAGGCCAGCTATCGTATCGGTACCACAGCTCTGCTGGTTTTGATCGCGGATAGCATCTACAACGCCATTGGAGGCCCGCCGCATAATTATACCTCGATCTATCACTTCTTGCCCCTCACTGAATCGAGAGAATTTCTTGGTTCAATTCTGGGTGCTCTTGTCATGATGGCATTGATCTTAGTGGTTTCCTTTCCAATACTCGCGCAAATACATGGTTCAAGTAAGAAAGTCGATCTTATTTCCCGCTGGCAAGACTATTTACGATCACCCATCTGGGGTTTTCAATTGCTGGTGTTGAGTGTAGGCCCGCTGCTGCCGGTTGTCGATATCTTTGATGACAAGGCTGGAGAATTAGCCTGGATCTTCTTTCTTGTGCCCCTGTTCGCCATCTATTCTCTTGCGTTGAACACGACTCGCTTGAGCGTTCGCACAAGTGAGTTGCAGCGGACCTTAGAGGATTTGAGCAGCGCCCGGCGCAGGCAGGATGAATTGCGTGGCTACGCCTCGTTAATCACACGCGTGCAGGAAGAGGAACGTCGTCGCCTCGCCCGTGAGCTCCACGATGATACGGCCCAGGCCTTGATTGCCCTCTCGCTTGGATTGGATGGCTTGAATCGCGCTATGTCCAGACAGGATGTGCCGAAGAAGGATCGCGATTGGCTGGCGAGCTTACAAAATCTGGCAGATCATACGCTGGAGGGTGTGCGTCGTGCCTGCCGTGACCTGCGTCCTTCGGTCCTCGATGATCTTGGATTGCGCGCCGCCTTAGAATGGTTATGTGATACCTCGGCTTCTCGCGGAGTACCCTGCACATTTGCCTGCCTGGGTGTATCACAATCTACAACGCCTGAGGCTGAAATCGCCATTTTTCGTATTGTCCAGGAGGCATTATCAAATATCTGGCGACACTCGGAGGCGACGCAGGCGCATGTAGAACTGCGCTATCTGCCTGATGCTTTGCAGCTTACCGTCCATGACAATGGAAAAGGCTTTACTCCGAGTAGTTACCTCAACGCCAAACTCGTTTCGCAGCGTGGCCTCGGGTTAGTTGGTATGCGCGAACGGGCTATGCTGGTAGGGGCAACGTTAACATTTACATCTTCACCGGGCGCCGGTTGCTCGGTCGAGTTGCATTTGCCATTGCCGGATACCGGTAGAACTTCCTCTCTCTCGATGGATTACGCAAACGAAAAGAGCTGAAGACAGTAGAATTACCGATTGTCTTTTCGGCACAGGTGGCGCATAGTATAGTGGGCAGGGCTCAAAGAGGTTGGATTTGGTTGGCGTTTGCCTGAAACGATGATGAATCGGTATATTCACGGAATGGAACCGGGACCTGACTGTGAGAATTACATATATCGAGGAGCCATTGCTTTCGGCCTGAGAGGAAAGCATCTTTGTCTCTCCGTGCGGTGTGTACTCTCTTGAAACGTAAGCGACTATCAAATGCCTTCTGTTGATGAGACCTGCCCACAACATTTTCCCTTTCCTGCCACTTCCTGCGCGATGTCCTGATCTGGTTGTGAAAAACCATACATCCTCTCGTCATATCACTCTGCCAGGTTCTGTTATATAATGAATGAGTACTCTATTTTCTATTGAGGGACCTGGCGCAGGGGCACATTCCCCTCTAGAAAACCACAAGCAGCCTCGCCAGGAAATACAACTACTTTCATTCGAGGATACAAACATGACAACTTCCAACGACGTATTTGGCGCGCGTCAAACGCTTGAAGTCGCAGGCGGCCCCGTTATCTACTACCGGTTAGATTCACTTACGAAGAGAGGTGTGCAGGGACTTGACCGGTTGCCCTATACCGTCAAAATTTTGCTGGAGAATGCGTTAAGGCACGTGGATGGAGAAATCGTTACCGAAAAAGAGGTCTTAGCGCTGGCAAATTGGGTGCCCGGCCAATCGGCTCAGTCCGATGCTGAATATCCATTCATGCCTGCCCGCGTGCTTTTGCAGGACTTCACGGGCGTACCAGCTGTTGCCGATCTCGCGGCCATGCGCTCCGCTATGGCACGTATGGGAGGCGATCCACAAAAGGTCAATCCCCTGGTGCCTGCCGACCTGGTAATCGACCACTCGGTGCAGGTGGATATGTTCGGCACCACGCTGGCATTTGCTCGCAACGTCGAGCGCGAGTACGAGCGCAATAGCGAACGCTATGGACTGCTGCGTTGGGGACAGCAGGCATTTAGCAACTTCCGAGTTGTGCCACCCGGCACCGGCATCGTCCACCAGGTTAATCTGGAATACCTGGCATCGGTCGTGATGACGAAAGAGGAAAACGGCGAGACGCTAGCATTCCCCGATACCCTGGTTGGCACCGATTCGCACACGACGATGATCAATGGCCTTGGCGTACTCGGCTGGGGTGTGGGCGGAATCGAAGCGGAGGCAGTACTGCTGGGACAACCGCTGTACCTGCTCACCCCGGAGGTCATAGGTGTGCGCCTCACCGGGTCATTGCCCAGCGGCTCAACTGCTACCGACCTGGTACTGACAGTAACACAGATGCTGCGCAAGCGCGGCGTAGTCGGCAAATTCGTCGAATTTACCGGCTCCGGCCTGAGCTACCTGTCCCTGGCAGACCGTGCCACCATTTCTAATATGTCGCCCGAATTTGGCGCGACCGCTACGCTCTTCCCCGTCGATGACGAGACCCTGCGCTATCTACGCAGTACCGGGCGCGACCCAAAACTGGTTGAACTGGTCGAGCGCTATACAAAAGCCCAGGGGCTCTTCCGCACCGACGAGGCGCCGGAGCCACAGTTCGATGATCTGCTCGAACTCGATCTCGGCACCATCGAACCCAGCCTGGCAGGCCCACGCCGTCCGCAGGATCGTGTAGCTATGCAAAATCTCAGCAAGGTCTTCCGCGAGGCCTACGCAGACCGCTTCAAAGACCTTGAAGAAAACGTCACAACCGAGAATGCGGTCAATCGCTATATTGGCGAAGGCGGTGGGCGTCCCAATCCTGACCCTGTCGCTCAGGCAGAAAACGGTGAGAAACAACTGGCCGAGATGAAGCAGCAGGGCGATGGTAAGGGTAGTATAAGCCACAACGGGCATCGTAAGGGAGTGGCAGTCACCGTGGGCAATTCCCAGGAATATATGACGCACGGTTCCGTTGCCATCGCAGCGATTACAAGCTGTACCAACACCTCTAATCCCTCGGTGATGGTCGCGGCAGGCTTGCTGGCGAAGCATGCTGTCGAACGCGGCCTCACCGTTAGCCCAACCGTGAAAACGAGTCTCGCTCCCGGTTCGCGCGCCGTTATTGACTACCTGAACAATGCCGATTTGCTGCCTTACCTTGAGGCGTTGCGTTTCCACCTGGTCGGTTTTGGTTGTACAACGTGTATTGCCGAAGGAACACCGGTGTTGCTTGCTAACGGGACTGCGCAGCGCATCGAACAGATGCCATATACCGGTGGAACAGAACTTCTTGCTCCCACAACTAACGGTCGGCTGGGTAGAGCAACACAGGCTGAGATGATGGTTCAGGGCGAACGGGAGTGCATCTCGCTCACTCTGCAAGATGGGCGTACTCTGGTCTGCACTCCTGATCATCAAATCCTTTGCGCAGACGGGCGCTGGGTACGTGCCGACCAACTTCTACTAGGCCAGGATCGCGTCGTGGTTGGCCTTGAAGCTCCCCTGGATGAGCCAGGTATTGACGAGGCCAGTTATCTGTTGCATGTGGGCAATCTGGTGTTCACAATGGACACGCCATATGAGCGCCAGCGCACGTTGGCGTTCGCTCGCCTACTGGGACATCTACTGAGCGATGGTTCGATCAGCGTTTCGGGGCAGGGCCGAATGCATGTCGGGCAGGCGATGGACCGCGAGGCCGTTCTCGCCGATATCGAGCTGCTTACCGGCTCTCGTCTCGCGGCAGCGCGCTACGACGAGAGGAAATGGACTATCGTATTGCCTAAGCCGCTCACGGATGCCATCAGTTCACTATCCGGTGTACGCACCGGACGGCGCATTCAGCAAGTGCCAGCACTCCCGGCATTCGTGTTGGACGAGAAGTGTCCTGTAGCGGTAGTACGCGAATTCCTGGGTGGCCTGTTTGGAGCAGACGGACATGCACCTGCCTTGCATCGCTGGGGCAAGCGCGAAGAGGATGCGTCGCTTAATCCGCCCGCTTACTCCCAAAGCACCATACCAGAACATGTGGAGACCCTCAAGCAGATCATGTACGATTTGATAAGTCTGCTGGCGCGATGTGGTGTGAAGACCGATGGTGCGAATGTCTATGAATATCCTACGCGCCGCGCTGCTTCCTCGTATCCGGCGGCACAGGATGGTCTCCCACGTGTAGAGGTACGTCTGGAACTTCCTGACGGTCTCTCGTTTGTGGAGCGTGTGGGATTCCGCTATTGCGTAGACAAAGCCCTACGAGCTAGCGCCGCGGCTGTGTACTGGCGTTTGGTAAGCCAGATTCACCAGCAACGCCTCTGGATGTCGGCTCGCCTGGAGGAACTGCACCAGGAAAATTATAAGCTCTCGTTCTCCCATGCTCGTAAGAAAGCGGCAGTGGAGCTATTGGAGCGCGAGCCGGTAATCACACCCCACTATGCACTATTGGAAGGCTACGACCGCTTTTCTCGATTGCCAGACATGATGACGCGCAAGTTCCAGCCGTTGCATAGAGATGCCAGCAACTTTCCGTCTCCGGTTGAACTATTCAACCAGATTGGCGCGCGTGAGTGGTTTGCGCCATTGCGTTCGCGCGCGGATATGGAGACTTCAAAGCGTTACTGTATCGAGAAGGATGCACTCTCGATGCCGGCGCTGGCACTTCAGGTCGTGGACCGACGCCCGATTGGTAGACGAGCCGTGTTTGATCTGGCAGTAAACGATCTCCATGCTTTCGTCGCAGGTACCGTCGCAGTCCATAATTGCATCGGCAATAGTGGCCCCCTCATCGAGCCGGTTGCCGAGGCAGTGCAGGACAATGACCTCGTAGTCGCGGCGGTTCTCAGCGGCAACCGCAACTTCGAGGGGCGTATTCATCCACAGGTGCGGGCCAGCTTCCTGGCTTCCCCACCACTGGTTGTGGCCTATGCGCTGGCCGGAACCGTGGATATCGACCTGACAACAGAGCCAATCGGTGAGGATATCAATGGCGAAAAGGTCTACCTGCGCGATATCTGGCCATCACCGGATGAAGTGCGCGATGTGGTGTCGAAGTCGGTAACACCGGAGTTATTCTCACGGAACTATTCGCACGTGTTCGAGGGCGATGAGCACTGGCGCTCCCTGCCGAATACAGAGGGCGAGCTCTTCAATTGGGACCCCAATTCAACCTATATCCAGGAGCCGCCGTTCTTCCAGAATATGCCCATCGAGCCTGAGCCGGTGAAGGATATTCATGGCGCGCGCGTGTTGGCTATGCTTGATGACTCGATCACGACCGACCATATCTCGCCTGCCGGTAGCTTCTCTGCCAACAGCCCTGCCGGAAAATACCTGCTCGAGCGCGGCGTAGACAAGCGCGATTTCAACACCTATGGCGCGCGACGTGGCAACCACGAGGTGATGGTGCGCGGCACGTTCGGCAACATTCGCCTGCGCAACCGCCTGACACCTGACAAGGAGGGGTATTACACCGTTCACCTGCCCGACGGCGAACAGACGACCATTTTCGAGGCTTCGATGCGCTACCAGCAAGAGGGCGTGCCACTGCTGGTAATCGCGGGCAAAGAGTATGGTTCCGGCAGTTCGCGCGACTGGGCCGCGAAGGGGCCATTGCTGTTAGGTGTGCGCGCGGTCATCGCCGAGAGTTTCGAGCGCATTCATCGCAGCAACCTTGTCGGCATGGGCATTCTTCCACTACAATTCAAGCCCGGCGAGAATAAAGAATCGCTTGGCCTGACAGGACGCGAGGTCTACGAAATCGAGGGCATCGAAAAAGACCTGAAGCCCCACCAGGAAGTGACAGTGAAGGTAACTCGCGAAGATGGCTCGACATTCTCCTTCTCGACCATTGCCCGCCTGGATAGCCCTATTGACGTGACGTACTACAAAAATGGGGGGATTTTGCTGGCAGTGTTGAGGAGGTTGATGCGCGGATAGAGGCTGGCTTAGCAGTTAAGCGTTTTATAAAAGTCGGTGTTTTGTAATGAGCGGAAGTAACTTCTACTTCCGCTCATTTGACTACTCCATGATATCATCACTCCAACTCAGGCCCTGAACCTCGATAAGCTGCCTGCAAAAGATGCTCTAAATCAGGTAGTGTGACCGGCTGTGGATTCCAGATAGGCGACTGCACCACCAACCCTGCAGCCTCTGCCACATCGCTCTCTGCCAACCCCAATTCAGCTAGAGAGCGCGGCGCATGTAAACGAGCGGCCAGGTCAAAGCTGCCTTTCACGGCATCTTCGACGGCTAAAGCGCGTGCCAGGCGAGTCATCGCTTCGGGCGCTGCTTTGGAGTTATACCAGATGACGTAGGGAAGCATGACCGCGTGGGTCTCGGCATGTGGCAGGCCAAAACTTCCCCCAAGTACGTGACAGATGCGATGGTGCAGTCCCGATCCTACAACCGCGAACACCGATCCGGCCAGGTAAGCGCCATAGAGCGCGAGATCATAGTTCTCATGATTACCTGGATTCTGGACGATGCCTGGAAGACCCTGCGCGAGGGCGCGACTCCCTTCTTCCGCCAGCAGACTGGTGATGGGACTGGCGAGCCGACCATACAGGGCCTCGACACAGTGAGCAAGAGCATTCATACCGCTGATCGCGGCCAGAAAAGGTGGCATGCTGTAAACAAGCTCAGGATCGTAGAGAACTGTCCGGGGCAGTACGCGCAGATCGCGCCCGGTTTGCTTGCGTCCTGCATCAGTCATGCCGTAAATGGGAGTCATTTCGGAGCCGGAAAAGGTTGTTGGAATAGCGATAATCGGCGCATCGAATTTCAGCGCAAGCCCCTTGCCGAGACCGGTTGCCGAACCCCCGCCTAATGTCACGATACAATCTGCATCGTTTTGGCGAGCAAAAGCCAGCCCTTTCTCAATCAAAGCAGTTGGGACGTGCTGAGCTACCTCGTTGAAGACCCCTGCCAGGCGATTTCCTAACTGTTTAGTCAACGCCGGTATCAGGCGAGCTGCCGAGCCGGTTACGATGAAGATAGCGCGCTGCTTATGCAGGCGGTCGATTTCTTCTGCCACTTGCGAGATAACTCCTCTGCCGAAGACAACTCTTCCGGGCAGCGACTCGTAGGTAAAAGATTCCATCTGCTCTGTCCTCTTATTCGCAGGTGATACAATGCTCTCAAGCACTGATTATATCACTCCAGGGTTCGGCATCTTATGCCAAAAAACTTTATGCCTGGATTGCAACGACTTAAACTTAAAGACGAAGGAGGAGGCGGCACATGTATCATCCGCAGGTGGGAGATACGGTGGATGCGCTCGATACACCCTCTATGATTGTTGACCTGACCTTGATGGAGGAGAATATCGCCAGGTTGATGGGAAAATTCCGGGGGAAAAAGGTAAGGGTCAGGCCGCATTTGAAAACGGTGAAAAGCCCTGAACTGGCACGCAAGTTGCTGGAGGCAGGAGCCATTGGTGGTTGCGTTGCCAAAGTCAGTGAGGCCGAAGTGATGGCCGCCGGCGGCATTGAAGATTTGCTGATCACCACCGAAATTGTGGGCAGGCCAAAGCTGGCGCGACTGGTAGAACTCGCCCGCCTGCATCCTAGCATCAAAGTAGTGGTGGACAGCGTGCCCGGCGCCTCACAATTGAACGAGGCGATGCAAGAGGCGCGATTGAATATCAATGTGCTGATCGACCTGAATGTCGGTCAAAACCGCTGTGGGGTATTGCCCGGCGAAGAGGCTCTCCAATTAGCGCATTACGTCGCTCAATTGAGCAATCTACACCTCATTGGAGTACAGGGATACGAGGGACATTTGCAGCATATCCATGATCCAGAGGAGCGCAGGCGGCTCTGCCTCCAATCGATGCAATTGCTTACCGGCACTGCTGAACAATTAAGGGCTGCCGGTTTTCGTATCGAAATTGTGACTACCGGAGGAACGGGAACTGCTGAAATATGCGCCAGCCGCGATGGCGTTACCGAGGTCCAGCCGGGTTCTTTCGTTTTCATGGATACTGATTACCGCAATGCCATCGGTCCCGTTTACTCCAACGCTCTCACTATTCTCTCGACAGTGATCAGCCGTCCAACTTCTAATAGAGCAGTGGTGGATGCCGGCCTCAAGTCGCTGTCGATTGATAGTGGTATGCCCGAACCCAGAGGCTTACCAGGCGTAATGTATCATCCAGGAGGAGATGAACACGGTATTCTGACCTGGAATAGTAACACCACTCCGGCCAATCAGCAACCACAGGTAGGCGACCGCATCGCCTTCATCCCCAGCCATATTGATACGACCATCAATCTGCACGACTATTATTATGCCTTTCGGGATGGCAGATTGGAAGCTATCTGGCCGGTCGCAGCGCGAGGGAAAGTACAATGAGCCTGCATTAATCCACGTTGGAGAGGAAAAGGAATTTTGCGTGGATAGTCTTTAACTTTTCCAGGTCGAATGGTAGCAGCAGATCGAAGCCCTCGCTCCGGCTTTCTCCGTGGTCCGCATTACTATGAGAGCCGGTAGCATACGCACCTGTTATTCTTGGCACTGGTGATGTTATGGCACCCACATTAGGTAGGGGGCCTGTATCGGACGGGAAAAATGTTCGGAATAGCAGCATGTGCTGGCGTGTATCGAAAAAAGCGCGTGCGGTAAAAGACGACCCGGTTGGAAACTTGAGCGTCAGAAACAGGTGACGGAAGAGAGAAATGGGATCATTTTCGGACAAGACTGCATTTTCCTGCAACAGCGCCTGCATCCTGCCGTTCAAGGACAGATCTTCTTCCGAGGCGAAGACGAAGAGATAGAGGCCCTGTATTGACTCCGCAGACTCACGTTTGATCTTCTGAAATTTCGCAATCCGGCTGGGAAGCGCAAGATCGTCTGCATCGATGGGATATCCCTGGTCGCGTTCAAAAGGATTGACCATGGCATATCTCCCTTTAATATAGGGAGCTGCGGAAATCGAGATGTTGAGCTTCCCCAGTCGACCAGCCTCCAACCGTATGCTGGACTTCAATCCGCCAAAAGCGCCGCCGTCCGAATAGCGAATCTGGGTGCGATTCCTTGTCATGTCGAATAACAAGAAATCTTCCTCAAGCTGTACGGTCTGAATAGTGCGCCAATACTGCTCCTTTTCACTGCTCTGCAACTTACCTTCATCTGACATGCGCGTTTTACTCCGCTCCAGGGGGATTTCAAAATGCTGTTCTGGTGTTTATTATACCAAAAAATATGAAGCGCGCGTGCCGTTCCTGCCATTTTCTGAAGTCACTCTAAGACTCTATGGATTCCCTTTGCAAGGCATCGAGTAGCGTTTTCAAGCCTTCCTGGAAGACCTGAGCCGTGCTACCAGCCATTTTCATCTGTTACAATAGGGTCAATGACGCTGTTTTCACATGAGAGGTAGGAAGTTATGGACCTTCGATCAATACAAAAACCCTTCAAAGAGAGATATCGTAGTGAGCCGGATAGCGCGCGAATAACGCTCAGAGCACAGGGCAGCCAGACGGAGACTCCCATTGCCTGTTCAGTCGATATCGGGCGGGCGCTCTATCAAGCCCAGGCTCATAGCGGAGTGGGAGGAGCGGGCACTGCCGCTTGTTCAGGCGATCTGCTTCTGGGAGCCCTTGCCGCCTGCGCACAGATCACCTGCCAGATGGTTGCTACAGCGATGGGGATAGCAACGAATCGCATTGAAGTGAATGTAGAAGGAGACCTGGACCTTCGCGGTACTCTTGGCATCTCGAAAGAGGCGCCGGTTGGTTTTGAGACAATCCGTGTTCGCTTTGAGATTGACGCGCCTCAGGCAACGGCGGAGCAACTGCAGGCGTTACGCGAGAAGACCGAGCAATATTGTGTGGTGATGCAGACACTAACCAAACCACCAAAAATCGAAGTGGATTGGCCTCAGTAGGAGGGGATTATATGCCTATTCGTTTTGATGACCAGGTGGCCATTGTTACCGGCAGCGGGCGAGGCCTGGGTAAAGCCTATGTCACGTTGCTTGCCGGGCGAGGTGCCAGTGTTGTGGTGCATGATGCAGGAGTTGCGCTGGATGGGGCAGGCTCTGATCCCGGTATTGCGGACGCCGTGGTACAGGAGATTACCGCTGCGGGTGGAAAGGCCGTACCGTGTTATGAAAATATTGAAACGCTGGATGGCTGCCAGCGTTTGATCGATACAGCGCTCAGTCATTTTGGACGCCTGAATATTCTGATTCATAATGCCGGGTGGATCTCCTTTACACCGTTGGAGGAGATGACGCCCGAGTTGTTGCAGCGCATCCTCAACATTCAGGTGATCGCGCCATTTTTGCTATCGCAAACCGCTTTTCCCATCATGCAGCGCCAGCATTATGGACGTATCATTTTTACAACATCAGGCAGAGCCATGTTCATGGAGGATGCCTTGCCTGATCTCAGCGGTTATGCCATTGGCAAAATGGCGCAGCTGGGCTTGATGAATTCGCTGGCGGTAGCAGGTGAAGCGTATGGAATCCACGTGAACGCGATCTCACCCGTAGCCGCCACGCGCATGTTTAGCCGTTCTGTCGCGCCTGGAACTTTGCGGCCAGAACAGGTCGCGCCAGGAGTAGCATTCCTCGCCTCTTCCCAATGCGATTTCTCAGGCGTTATTTTGCAGGCCGGCAATGGGCATTTCGCCATTGCAAGCTGGCAGCGAAGCGCAGGGGTTGATTTTGGTGAAGCGGATATTACGGCGGAAGATATTGCTGAGCGGTGGAATAAAATTATGGGAAAGGCGTTGTGATTTCGTTTCCCTACCCATACTGCTCCCCATCCACCTGCTCTTCATTTTTCGGTTGTTGGGGCTGGAATGTGGATGGCTGCAACCAGAACGGTTGAGGTGCCCAGCCCATTGCGTGTATGCGCGGGCGATGGTTGGTTTGGAGTTCAATGATGCTCACAGAAGCATTTTCGATCACTAGTCTACGTGCCAGCCTGACTTCCAGCCCTTCGTAGTGAGCAATAAGCAATTTTATCACATCGGAATGTGTGACGAAGGCAGGGCAGGAGCCGGTTGATTCTTGTCGCAGCCAGTGTTCTACCGCCGCCACCGCACGATGCTCGACGTCGGGGAATGTCTCTACACCCTCCGGCCCCACCAGTGGATTGCGTAAAAAGGCCTGCCAGACCGGGTCATGTTGCGTGAGTTCATCGCGGTTCTGTCCCGTCCACCGCCCTAGCTCAATATCCATCAGCCCTGGCTCGTGTTGAATGACCAGGTCGCGTCCCTCCGCAATGAATCGAGCCGTCTCAAGTGCGCGTTCCAATGGGCTGCTGATAATAGCGGTCAATGGGACGGATTTTAATGCTTCTGCCAGGCATTTTGCCTGTTCGCGGCCAGCATCAGTCAATTCGACGCCGGGAAGTTGACCGGGAAGCCTATGTTCGACATTCCAGGTTGTTTGTCCATGCCGGATAAGAAATAGCCAGTGTCTCATGCCCATTGATACTCCTCGCCCCTATTGTACCACCTATGAGGAATAGCCCTGAAAATTTACCGATAAGCCTCGGCTTGCAGGTTGAACAATTCGGCATAGTGCCTGTCTAGCGTCATCAGCTCTTCATGCGAGCCGCTCTCGATAATGTGTCCATTTTCCAGTACGAAGATGCGATCCGCCAGCCGGACTGTGCTGAAACGGTGGCTGATGAAGATGGCCGTCTTGCCTCCGGTCAGCGTGCGAAAGTGCGTGAATACCTCGTATTCTGCCCGCGCATCGAGAGAACTGGTTGGCTCATCCAGGATCAAAATGCCGGCATCGCGCATAAAAGCCCGCGCCAATGCAACTTTTTGCCATTCACCGCCACTTAGCTGCGTTCCCTTATTGAACCAGCGGCCTAGCATTGTATCATAGCCATCCGGCAGGCGCTCGATCACATTGTCGGCCCCGCTCTTACGTGCCGCGCTGCTGACCAGGTCTTGATTCTCGATGTCGTTGATGCGTCCCACGCCTATATTCTCGCGTGCGGTCAGGAAGTAGGTCACGTAATCCTGAAAGATAACACCTACCTGCTCGCGCAGCTCTTGCAGGTCGTATTCTTTGATATTGCGGCCGCCGATCAGGATTTCGCCCTCGTCAGGGTCATAGAGGCGTGTCAGCAACTTGACGATGGTCGTCTTCCCCGCGCCATTGCGTCCCACAAGCGCGATAGCCTCACCTGCATGGATTGCGAAGCTCACATTCTTCAGGGCGGCTTGCGTCTCCGGGTCTTTGCCTGGGTAAGTAAAGCTGACATTGCGAAATTCGATGTCCAATCCTCTATTGCCAGCGGGCATCTCGAGTGGCCGCGGTCGAGGTGGCGAGACAATTTCGGGCTTATATGCAAGGAACTCGAAAAGCATGTTTATGTACAGATTGTTCTCGTAGGTAGAAGATATACCTCCAAGCAAACCCTGGAAACTTTGTCCAGCCTGTACTGCCGCCTGAGTAAATCGCGATAAACTGCCCAACGAAATGCGGCCCAGGCTCAATACGACCTGTAAAGCGACATACAGGTAGATGGCGCTGTTCGCTACTGCCGTCAGGGCCGTCCAGATGAAATTCACCAGGTAGCGGCGCACCAGTATCTCTTTGTCCTCCTCGTATAATTTGTCTGCCAGGCGCTTGAACTGCCGGATGAAATACCCTCCAAGCGTGAAGAGCTTGACCTCCTTATTGTAGGTATCGGTTGTCATCAAGCGGTTAAAATAGTCCATCACGCGGCGCTCCGGTGATTGCCAGCGTCTCCGCTGGAAGCCGCGCCAGCCATAATGGATACTGGAGAAGAAAGCAGGGATGGGTATCACCAGTGCCACAATTGCCAGCCACCAGGAAAGTTGCAGCAAAAGGAAGATCATCGAGAACATCGTCACTGTTGTTTGAAAGAGGCCGAAGGTCTGTGAGATCATCGTAACAGGCTGGTAGGTCGATTGATCCGCCGCCTGCCGCATTTTGTCATAGAATTCTGGATTCTCAAAAAAAGCCAGGTCAAGCGTGTTAGACTTTTCCAGAATCAGCAACTGGACGCGGTTTGAGACTTTTTCCTGCAGGAGTTGCTGTACGATATTGCTCAGCGTACTCAACAGGTTGCTAAAGAGCAGAACCGCCAGTTGTAGGCCGATGGGGAACCAGATCGGATTTGGGCTGTGCAATCGAATACCCGCTACGACGCTATCAATAACCAATCCTGTAATCCAGACGCTCAGGGCCGGGGTAAACCCTTGCAGCAGGCTCAAGATGCCCAGTAGTAGCGTGAAAAGCGCGCTGGTAGACCAGACGAGGCGCATCACCCGGGGCAGACTGGCAAATGCCCCGGAGATTTGTTTGATGCTGAACTTCTCTTTTTGCTCGCTTTCTGCTCGCGCCCTGGCGCCTGGATGTATGGGTATGTTTTGACGCATAGATGCTCCTGCCTTCCTGTTCTGTCAGAACCTTCTGAGTGTACCGCTCTATTATGGACAGCACACCAGTCATTTGACCAGTTTTTAAACAGGTAAAATGGACAGGAGAAATTCTTGCCGCGGCGAGAAAACTTCTATTCCCTACCAGTAGGGGCATCATTGTATGTGCATGCGCACAAATTTGCCAATGTGGTCAATTGACCGTTTGGCCTCTGGGAGCAGCCAACCCCAGGCCTGCCAGGTATGAAACATCCCATCCCAGACTTCTAAGGTCACATCGACTCCTGCTGCGCGAGCGCGTTCAGCAAGCCGCGTCGCATCATCATAGAGAACTTCGTCAGTTCCCACCTGTATCAGTAATGGTGGCAGACCATGTAAATCGGCGTACAGAGGTGAAGCGAGAGGTGTCAGAGGATCAGCTTTCCCAAGATATGCCTCGACTGCATAGGGCATCAGGTTTGCCTGTACCATTACATCCACTCTGGCCTTCGTCTTTATCGACTCGCCTGCCAGAGCCAGGTCTACAAATGGCGAGAGGCAAATAGCCGCGGCAGGCATCGGTAGGCCCGTATCTCGCGCGGCTAAGAGTAGTGCAACGGTCAAACCACCGCCGGCGGAGTCTCCTGCAACAGCCACGTGACGGTGCGAGATTCCCCGCGCCAACAGCCAGCGATATGCGCACATGGCATCTTCTAATGCGGCCGGAAAAGGATATTCGGGGGCCAGGCGATAATCGAACAGCAAAACGCGCGCGTGCGATACTCGCGACAGGTCGACGGCCAGTGAGCGATGTGTATTGACAGAACCAAGGACGAAAGCGCCGCCATGCAGGTACAGGATCACGTGTTCTTGTATTGCTCCGGAGACCGTGACCCACTCAGCACGCATCTCTTCTATCTTGCATGGCTCATATTTGGCAAGTCGCTTTTTAGGAACATGTGCTACTCTGGCCTCAAGTGCTGCCCGCTCCTTCTGGATTGAAGTAGGTTTGCGCCCGTAGCGTTGTATAGAACGGAGGACAAATTTGATAGCATGGCTTTGCCAGCTCGCCATGGAACATCTCTTTCTAGTTTTTAAAGGACATCAATACATCTCTTGCTCTGCTTTTTACCTCTAGCATGGCTACATACCCTGATCATCTTTGGCAACCGAATCGGGTAATATCCCTCGCCCTATAGGCCTTCACGATTTGGCTTAGTGAAAGCCGCTCAGGAATAATTATGATATTCAATATATCATATTATACCTTTTTTTGCTCGACAAACATCTAGATTGGCTTCCTATTCTACTTATTTTTAATAATTGCGAGAGGAGCTTGCTGAGGTGATATATACTGATTTCTGCCGCGCGTATGGGATACAATAGAGGGAGTATGATACATCCCTTGTAAGGAAAGCGCGCATGAAGAAACTTCCGTTGGAGAGTATTTATAGCGATGTCGAAGAATGGTTCCTGGGTCCGTGGCAAAAAATACGCCAGCGACTCCTTACCCCTATCGCAATTGTCCTCTTACGCCTGGGAATAAGCGCGGATATGCTCTCTTTCGCGTCTGTTTTCTTTGGCCTCGGTTTTTTTCTCCTTGCCCCATTTCAATTTGAGATCGCTTTCTGGCTGTTGATTGCCTCTGTCATTTGTGATGGGCTGGATGGCGTTGAGGCCAGGATGAAAGGCGCAACAACGATGCGTGGCGCAGTTACTGATATGTTCTGCGATCAACTGGTAGTCGCGCTCAGCGTCGCAGGGATGGCCTGGAAAGGGCTTGTGCATCCTGTGCTGGCGATCATCTTTGTCTATATCTATACTGCCCTTGTCATTTTCCTACTCTTGCATCGTCTCCTGGCAATCTCTTCTTTCGGTATCGTGCGGCCCAGCCGCTTCTTGCTTTATGCTGCGATAGCCCTCTATTTTTTCTTTCACATCGACGTGCTGAACTATTTGCTGGTCTTTTATCTCCTGGCATTACCTCTACTGGGTATCAGTTTCTGGAGAATAAGGCGCGCTTTATGAGTACCGGCTATACGTTTACTCTGGAAGTAACTTTATCGACGAGGGAAAGAAGCGTCCGCATGCTGAAAGGTTTCTGCATGATCGGCACAACAGGATAACGTTGCCTGATCGGGGTAAGGGTTGTTTCTTCAGCAGCTGAAATCAAGATCGTGGGTATCAATTGTGAGCGTTGCGCCTGCAAGACCTCGATAATATCGATGCCCGAAAGGTGATCCAGGAAGAGATCAACAATTACTACATCATACGGTGGCTCGCGTCGGGCGACGTGCAGAGCATAGAGAAAAGATGATGAGTTACTAAACGTCTCGCTGCTATGCCCATGCAGCTTCAGTGCCGCTTCGATCATTGCCAGAACCGACGGGTTGTCATCGACAATACCTATGTGCATAGTCCCATGCCCTCTCACTACGTAACCTGCATCAGTAAAACATCTTGTTGGTAAAGATTGCCGCAACAGGCAGCTATTTCGACACTGACTATCATATCGAACATAGTGCTTCCCCCTACCTGCTTTGGCATTCTTCACCGCCGGCAGTATATAGGCAATAGTAGAGAAGGAGAAGACGAAAGATGATTCAAAAATGATTCAAAAATGATGAAAACATGCCAAATTCTCCCAAAGGGTCTGGACGGATGATTTATAATGCTACCGGTAACCAGATTGATAAAGAGAAACAAACACGCCCACTAAAATATAGCTGTAGGGACAGTATCTTGTGCCTGTCCCGGCGCCCCAACGAGGAGAAGGATATATATGGCTACCAGAGAAGGCGCTCAGCGGTCCACTCATCTGAGTCTCTTTCGAGAGAAGGTGAACTCTGCCCGGCGCAGGGCCGGGCGATTGCAAAAGGAGCTGGCCGGAGCGCTAGGAATTGATGCAGAGGTACTCAGTCGCAAACTACATGGTCAACAGAACACCTTTCCAACGCATAGAGAAGTGAAGCAAATCGTCAAGGAACTGGCGGCCTGGGATGCTATTACCACCCAAAGCGAGGCTATTGAGCTTCTTTCTTTGATGGGCTTGAAAAGGGAGAGTTTCTCAGAGGAGGAATGGAACTCCGCTCCACTGAATCGCCTGGAGTCAGTCCCTCAAGACAATAGAGCCAGTTCTATTGCTCCTTCGCCTTCACCGGTACAATTGGCAAATCTTCCATTACCCGTACCGTCTACTTCGTTTATTGGACGGATGCATGACGTGGAATTGTTGCTTGACCGGTTACGACAGCCTTCGGTGCGTCTCCTGACGTTGTTTGGGACTGGGGGCGTTGGTAAGACGCGCCTGGCGTTGGAGGTAGCGCATGCTGTACAACAAGAGTTTGCCGGTGGCGCGTTTTTTGTGTACCTGGCGACTATCAGCGATATTGCTCTTGTTCCTTCAACCATTGCGCAGGCGCTGCGCCTGGCAGAGCCGATTGCCGGAGGTGATTCAGGCAGGCAGAGTACCGCATCGCATACGGATATGCTCAAAAATTTCTTGCGTGAAAAAGAATGCTTGCTTGTGCTGGATAATGTAGAGCAAATACCGAATATTGGGCTTTTCATTGGCGACCTGCTGGGTGCCGCCGCGAGGCTGAAGATCATAGCCACCAGCCGTGCTGTCCTGCACCTGTATGGAGAGTATGAATTCGACGTTCCACCTCTCGAGGTCTGCACACCTGGGCAAGCAGTAGATATTGACTACCTCTCCCACCTTCCTGCAACTCGCCTCTTTGTTGAACGCGCGCAGGCAGTCAATTCCGCATTCCAGATAACCGAAAACAATGCGGCTATGATTGCCGATATTTGCGCGCGCCTGGATGGCCTACCTCTAGCAATCGAGCTGGCCGCCGCGCGCACCAAAGTGCTATCGCTACCTGCAATCTGGCAGCGCCTGGTAGATAGTAGGGGAGGGCGCCTGGCATTCCTGCACGCTACTACTTACAACACGCTCCAGCGGCATCAGACTTTGCAGGAAACTCTGGATTGGAGCTATGACCTGCTGAACGAGCGACAACAGCGATTATTTCGTCGCCTGGCGGTTTTTCTCGGCGGCTGGTCATTGCATGCTGCTCTGGCTATTGCCGTGAGCGATAACGAAAAAACTACCCTCGATGATGCGCTCCTGCAGATGGAAGCCTTGATCGACCACAGCATTGTGAAGCGCGCGCTGCCTGAATCAATGGCTTCTCCTCTCGCCTCGCCGGACCAATTCGCAGAAATATTTGAGGAGGCGAATCCTGAGCCGCGCTTCTATTTTTTAGAAACCATCCGCGAATATGCGCTGAAACAACTGGCCGCCAGTGGCGAACTGGAAGAAATGCAGCGCTCGCACGCCACCTACTATCTGGCATTAGCGGAACGTGTTGAACCGGGTCTGTACAGTAACAAGCAGGCTATCGCCGTATCCATATTGGCTCGCGAGCAGGATAACTTGCGTGCAGCATTAACATGGGCTATTGAACGAAATGAGGCTGAAATTGCGCAGCGCTTGTGTGGTGCGCTGGGAATGTTCTGGGAGGCCCGCACGCAATTTCAGGAGGCCCATCACTGGATTGATAGCGCGCTGCAGATGACGCGGGAGACTTCGCCTGCCATACGTGCCAAATTGTTGATGGCGGCTTCGCGCATCGCTTTGTGGGAGATAGAATGCCAGCGTTCGAGAGAACTGGCCCGGCAAGCTCTGGCGCTCTATGAAATCGTGGATGACGTTGTTGGAAAAACCGGAGCAATTTTCCAGATAGGTGATACCTGGCATATGCAAGGGGAATATGCGCTGGCCACCCGGTACTTTCAAGAAAGCCTGGAGCCTCAACGCCAGCAGGAAAACTGGCGCGGCTATGCCTTTACGCTCAGCAGACTGGGAGCGATGGCAATCCTCCAGGGCAATTTTCAACAGGCGTGGACATGGCTGAGCGAGGCTGTGATTCTACAGCGTGAGTATAGCGAGCCGGGTCTGCTCAATGTAACGCTTGTGTACCTGGGTGTGCTGGCGCTGATCCAGGGTGACTTACAACAGAGCCTCAACTACCTGCGCGAAGGCTTATTGTTGGCCCAGCAGACCGGCAATCGTTACATGCTCGGTATCGATTTGATTGCATTTGGCTGTTTGCTAGGGACAATCCAGGGGCCATACTTCGCTGCTCGAGTGTGCAGCGGCGCTGAAGCGGTGCTGGAGAGTTTGAATACCGCGCTGCCTGCCGCATATCGCCCGCTCTATATTGCCTATATCAGCGGTATCAAGTCACAGATCGATGAGACTACATGGGAAACATGGTGGGCCGAGGGCAAACGGCTCTCTCAAGAAGAGATCAGTAGGATTGCGCTCGATGCAAATTTGCCATAATGCTTTCGGATTGACATGGTGGCGAGATATGCTCGCTGAGCGCAATTTCACAACCATTTTTTAACCTCGAACGTGTAAGAAATATTGAAATTGATCGTTCATGTGTTTCTCGGGTAGGGACAGTGCCGGGCGCCTGTCCTCTCAGCACTCAAGATTGGAGGTTACTGGTTTTGAACGATAGCAATAGGCAAAGTAAAGACGAGCAGCTGGATGTATCCCCACAGCAGGAGTTTCCGGGAGATTCTTATCCTCACAAGTATGTGCATAGTGTATTCGTAAACGAGCAAGATGCTACGCAAGCGATTCAAGCATTAAGGGCGGCTGGTTACACTCCAGACGATATCCACTTCATGGCCGGCCAGGACTTCGTGCAGGCAGCTGCGCAGGGTGACCGGCAGGAGAATAATCTCTCCCAATCGCTCTTTCACTTCATCTCATCATTGCAATATGATGTTACTGATGCGTATCTGAAGGAGGCGCGCCGGGGACACTATATTCTCTCCGTGCGAATTTCCAGGCACGATCAGATAGCCGAGGTGCGTGATATTCTGGCTCTTCATCATGGGGAGCTCTTGCAATATGTCGACGCCTGGACACGGGCTGACCTCTCAGATTCATCGAGTCATGGAGATTGGTAGGTTTCTTAGCCTAAAGGTAGATGCCTGGCACCTGCAAGGGGTGCCAGGTTGTTTATTATTAGAACAAGATCAGGAATGGGATCATTTTTTCAGAAGCATACCACTTCCATCGCTTCTAGAGACATGATATAGTTGAGAACGTCCTGGCTATTTCTGAATTTCATCCATCATGGGTAGGCAGTGGTTGAGCCATCGGAAACGGGATGAGATAAAAGTAGTACTTTTATCTCGACGACAGTAGCAGACGCGAGGCCATAAAATCCCTTGTAGCCTCACTTCCCGGAAGATTCATGTTGCTCATGGTAGTCCTGGTATATGGTGTAATAAAATTCGCGTCGATAAGGTGAGTATGACGTGTTCGTTGCCGGAGAAAATACTGAGTATTCCTCTAGAGGATGGTGTTAGCGAGTGAAAGCTATTCGACTCTCTGTTCGTAAACAATTAACTTTAAACATACTATGGTTTGGTCTGAATGCACAAACGGCGGCTCTGTTGCCCATAGTTATTCCGACCCAGATTGTACTCTTTATCTCCTCAAGCCAGGTAGGAAGTGCCCAGCAAGTATTATTCCTCAGCTGGCTCATGGGAGGAGCGGCGGTCATCTCGTTATTTATGCCGCCCGCCATCGGAACGCTTTCCGATCGCACTCGCGGCGGCTTTGGACGGCGCCGTCCCTATATCGCTGTGGGCGGCCTGCTTTTACTGATGAGTACCCCCCTGCTGGTGAACTCCGGCAGCATTATCATTTTTCTGATAGGTCTTAGCCTGCTGCTGATAGGGAAGAATGTGCTACAGCCTGCCTATCAAAGCCTGGTGCCCGATCATGTTTCAGAGAACCAGCGCGGTGAGACGGCAGGGTATGTCGGCGGTATGACGATCCTGGGCAATGTGGTAGGTCTTGGCCTGGCAGCCTGGCTGCTTGGCGGGGTCAGCCAGCATGCCTATAGCGCCAGCCTGGTTCGTACCAATGCTGGCATTTATTATGTGGTAACTGCCGTCCTGGTGCTGGTGGGTCTGTTAATAACCGTGTTTGGCGTGCGTGAAATCCCCCTGCTTGTGCATAAACATGAAACGACCACAGGCCAGCAGGAGCTTACATGCGCGAGCCGGCAGGAGTGGATGCGCAGGTTCGCTCACCATTTCGTCCATGATTGGATTGAGCCCTGGCACGACTTCAATTTCACCATGGTCTTCCTGACACGAGCCTCTTTGATGTTGGGGTTGGCGCTGTTCATGACCTATATCGAGTACTATTTCGCCCGCGTACAGCATGTCGCCAATTTCGTGCAGGTGACAGGCATTGTAGCGATGCTGGCTCTGGGGGGCGCGGTAGTGAGCGGGGTGATCGCGGGCTTCCTCTCAGATCGCATCAAGCGACGCGCCCCGGTTGTATGTGTCGCGACACTGCTCATGGCTATCGCAGCCCTCTCGTTTGTGATTTTCCCGGATACACTGATGGCGTATCTCTTTCCATTAGGCATCTTCTTCGGCCTTGGCTACGGGGCCTATTCAAGCGTTGACTGGGCATTGTCCATCGATGTGTTGCCGAATATGGAGAAAGCCGGCAAGGACCTGGGGGTATGGAGCGCTTCAGGAACGCTGCCAGGAGTGGCCGCGCCTATCATCGGCAGTATGATTATTAGCATAGCCGCCGGATCGGGTAACACAGGGCTGGGCTACCAGCTCGTCTTTGGCGCGGCGACGCTCTTCTTCGTGCTTGCCGCGGTTGGTATTCTCTTCGTGAAGAAATAAATGCTATGGCGCGTAGATGCATCAGGATGCACAAGTATGGACGACAGTACAGAATCGGATAATCCGCTAACGGATCATGCGCATAAGAACAGGTTGCTGTGGGAGGCAAACAGCGATAGCTACGATCAAGCACACGAGGAAGCCCTTTCAGGGAGCAATGCCATGTCCTGGGGCTTGTGGCGGATTCCTGAAGCTGAATTACACGTGCTGGGTGAAGTTGCCGGTAAGGATATATTAGAGTTTGGCTGTGGCGGGGCGCGCTGGTCGATTGCCCTCGCTAAATGCGGAGCACGGCCGGTTGGCCTCGACCTCTCCCCGCGGCAACTCCACCATGCGCGCCTTCATATGGCAGAGGAGGGCGTTGACTTCCCACTGGTCGAGTCCAGCGCTGAGGATGTGCCGCTGCCAGACGCCAGTTTCGATATCGTTTTCTGTGATTGGGGCGCGATGACTTTCTGCGATCCACAGCGCACAGTTCCCGAGGCGACTCGTTTGCTCCGGCGGGGAGGGCTCTTCGTCTTCTCTAATGCTGCCCCAATCCAGTCCATTTGCCACAACATGACGACCGATAAGACTGAGCAAGCTCTCATCAATGACTACTTCGGCATGACCCGCCTGGAATGGGAAGACGAGGTGAATTTTCAATTACCCTACGGTGAGTGGATTCGCCTCTTCCGTCGCTGCGGTTTCGTGATTGAGGATCTGATCGAAACACGGCCACCGCGGGGAGCAACTACCGCCTATCGCTCTGAGGAAGAGAATGAGTGGGCGAGACACTGGCCCATGGAAAATATCTGGAAACTGCGCAAAGTGTGAAACCAGTTCGTCATTTATAAGGCGGCGTAAATATCTACTAAATGCCCATCACTTCCGTAATCTATAGAGATAGCTAGCGCTATCACCGGAGCCTGTTGATCGAGAATAATCAAACAGGAATAGCCCCATAAAAATTCTTCAAGAAAGGCGAAATACGATGTGTGAGGCATGCGGGCAGCCGCTTTGTGAGAACTGCGGTGGTTGTCACAACGAAGGCTGTGGAAACTATGTCGAACCAGGTCCTGAATGCGAGGCCACGGACGGCGAAGCTGAAAAATGATCCGTAAACCAATCTCTGGCCAGCTCGGCCGCTCTCTCCAGTGTGCCTGGTTCCTCAAACAGGTGTGATGCGCCTGGAATAATTTCCAGGCGCTTTTCGCATTGCAACAGCGAATATGCCAGGCGATTCAACTCTATCACCTGCGTGTCTTTTGATCCAACGAGCAGCAAGGTCGGCGCTCGCACCTCAGATAGAGCTGAACTGGCGAGATCTGGCCTGCCGCCTCTTGAGACAACAGCGCCAATTTCAAAAGTGTGTTCCGCAGCCGCTACCAGCGCAGCTGCCGCCCCCGTGCTGGCGCCAAAGTAGCCGATCTTGAGGTTTTTGATGCCGGGTTGTAGCAAGAGCCAGTTTGTCGCGCCAACAACGCGCCTGCTGAGCAACTGGATATCGAAACGTAAGTGGCCGGTATAACGATCCTCTTGTTCTTCATTGGCTGTGAGCAGATCCATTAAGAACGTAGCCAGTCCGGCCTGATACAATTGCTGAGCAACAAACTGATTGCGCGGGCTAAATCTGCTGCTTCCACTCCCATGCACGAATACTACGACGCCGCGTGGATTGTCCGGTATATTGAGGTTGCCTTCAAGCGTAATCTGTCCTTCAAGAGGCACCTGGTATGTTCTTGTGTTCCACTCCTGTATTGTGCCCATAGCTGACTCCCTGTCTTTTTCGCTGATGAAACTTGTAGGTAGCACGCGTGAAATAGAAAAAATGTGACACGCGTCTTGAGATACAGAAGGATGCCTGTCCCTTTTTTCAGTCTATCTTGTGATGAGATTGTGATATGATGGCCGTTTCCGTGATGCAAATGTGAATGCTTTTCCCTTATAATAAATCACAAGCATGAAGCTGGCAAGCTGTTACATTCTAGGGCGTTCTCCCTCGTCCAGACCTGGAAGCGCCCATATTACGTTGTCAGGAGCAAAAGAGGCCCGGCAAGAAAGTCTCTGAGCGGCAGGAAGCATATGGGAATACAAGATATAACGCGGTTGAGTTCTGAGGCATCAGAGTTGGCGACGATATTGCAAGATCTGACCCGGTTAGGACAAAGAACCGGAATGGTAGCAGATGGACAGGGTACAGGCTCCATTGCTAGCGCTCTGCTTGAGTGCCTGGCCTGCTTCTTTGGCGCCGGGCATGGCGCCTTACTGCTCGATACACAGGGAAACCTGGAGTTCGGTCGCTCATACTCACCTGCTTCATTATATGAAAATGATGTAAGAGTTTTAGCTCTGCACCGTATGGGTGAGAACGATTCGTCTATTCTCCTGGATGCCTCTGCTTCACATTATGAGAAAGAACAGCCTGGATCAGCTTTATTATGTAGCATCACCTACCGGCTCCCGGTAGGCTATGCAGCATCCGAGAGCAGGCGCCTGCAAGCGAGTCAAATAGAGCTTTTGCCGTGCATATCCTCGAATGCTGCTCCTCAACCTTTGGAGGCTTTGTTACTCTTGAGTTGGGACGATGCTGAGGAAATGGACTGTAGTATGACTATCGAGCGCGCACACCGGTTGCTGCCACAGATTGCTGATGCAGCGGGAGCCGTCATCGGGAATATATTGCTGGCCGAACGTGTGCAGGAGTTGGAACATACCGCTATGCGGGAGGCGCTTGCGGGCATGGAACTCCTCAAAGCCGAGTTGCTAGGCACAGTTAGCCATGAATTACGCAGCCCACTTGCTTCCATCAAGGGCTACGCGGCAACGCTCTTGCGTCACGAACGCCGCCTTGCGAAGGAGGAGCGGCATCAGTTTTTGCTGGCTATCAATGAAGGATGTGACCGCCTGGAAATCATTATTGAGCGCCTGCTGGAGATGTCGCAGTTAGATACAAAGGCGATACGACTTGTCTATTCCACGGTTGATGTGGCGCGTCTTGCTCAAGAGGCCATTGGCGCCGCTGAAGAACGCATAGTAGCTCGATTCCCGAATCGATTTCACTTCAGCTTGCGTATCGAAAAGTTCGAAGGTATACCCGTTTCCACCGTTCCTCTAATTATGGGTGATCAACGGCGGTTACGAGAAGTGTTAGATAACTTACTGGAAAATGCTATCAAGTATTCGCCCGCAGGCGGTACGATTACCATACTCATTCGCCCGGCAGCGCAGGATAAGGTAGCGAGTAGCCTGAACATCGACAACAAGGAAGACACCCACGGGTCAAAAAATGAGCTGTCTCCTATGCTAGAAATCTGTGTCATCGATACTGGGATCGGCATTCCCGCCGAGCATATCGAGCGCATCTTCGATCGTTTCCATCGCGTCGATATGCGTCTCACACGTGAAGTCAACGGTCTCGGATTGGGTCTGGCGATCAGCAAACGTATTGTCGAAATGCATGGCGGAGTGATCTGGGCCGAAAGCTCTGGGCCTGGAGGCAGCATTTTCCATGTGCTGCTTCCATTGCAGGAAAAAGAAGGATGATCAACAATGTCTGCTAAAACAACAATTCTTACCGCGGATGATGATCCACAGTTGCTGCGACTGGTGATGCGCAATCTACAGTTGGAGGGGTACGAGGTGATTGCGGTCAGCGATGGTCAGCAGGCTCTGACTCAGATTGAGCAACAGGCCCCTGACCTTGTGCTGCTCGATGTAATGATGCCTAAAATGGATGGCTTCACGGTCTGCCAGCGTGTTCGTGAATTCTCGACCGTTCCAATTATCATTGTGACTGCACGCGGGCAGGATCAGGACAAAGTTCGAGGGCTTGACCTGGGGGCGGACGACTATCTCACCAAGCCATTCAGTATAGATGAGCTTCTGGCCCGCGTGCGTGCCGTGTTGAGGCGTACACAGTTTAGCGCCAGGGAGCATGCACAAGGTCTACAAACAACCGCAACCATTGGTGAACTGGAAATTGACTATTCCCAACACCTGGTAAAGATAGCGGGCCGCGAGATCACACTCACACCAACTGAGTACAATATCCTTGCCTACCTTGCTAAAAATGCCGGACGCGTCCTGACCCAGGATTTGTTGCTTGAACATGTATGGGGCAGTGAGTACCTGGGTGAGAGCCATATGCTCCAGGTGAATATCAATCGACTACGGCGCAAGCTCGAAGCCGATCCTGCTCACCCCCGTTATATTCTTACTAAAGTGGGTGTTGGCTATTATCTTGCTTCCCAACTTGATGCTGTCGCGAAGTGAGCCAGAAAAGACCTGAGCCATCCCGAATGTTGACGAATGGGCTTGTAGAGGGCGTACCTTTGCGGTCGCCCTCTTCCCTTACCTGTTCCTCATATGCGAGTTGACTTATGTTTCTGTGGATTATCCTTGCTTGCGTTTCCATCTCCTGTACATCACCTCGTCGCCCAGGCTCAGGAAGCCCCAGGTAGTCAATCCATGCACGATAACGACTGCCAGCAGCGAGCGTGGCTCAGGTTGCGCCACGTATAGAAGGCTAAATACCAGACCCGCTAGCCCAACACCCGCCACACTGCGCCAGTTCCACTTACCCAGCCGGTGATAGAGCGTGTAAACAACGGTACTTACCAGCCATCCCCAGCCAATCCAACCTGTCCACTGAGTCACCGCTGCCAGCAAGAAACCGCGAAAAAATAGTTCTTCGACGGGACCATTGATGACGAGGTAATAAAAGCCCTGGAGAGTGTGATCATTCAAAGTGGGTCGGCGGAACCAGGGACTAACTATCCAGATGCGATACGTTATCGCAAAGACGCACATCGGGATGCCTATTGCGATACCAAGCAAGAGTTGTTGAGGCCAGTTATTGAGCGTCAGCCCCAGAAAAGAGAGTGACAGGTGAAGAATAGCAATATAAAGAAAAGGCACGATAGCCATAGGAAGGATACGCATGAATATATCTGGCCAGAGCCAGCGCCATGTATCGACAACCGTTGACCGGGCGACCTCTTGAGACTTTACAGATGACACGTTTTTACCTCTACGAGGCAGAAAGACTTTCCGCGAGTGGGTAGCAGACATTGATTAGACAATACTTTATCACCCTGAAGGATGCAAACCCATCTCCTTCAGTTTCGCCAGGCCCTCTTCTACCTCAACGCGGGAAAGGTTACCCGCGCTCAGTGTGGCATCGCTCTTCTTGCGCAGTCGTGTATAAAAAGCGATGCCGCGTTGAAGAATCGCTTTGTCGGGCATACTGCTGTTCAGCATGTCGAAAAGGATATCTTCGGCCTTCGCAAACTTGCCGGTGTTCTCATAGTATTGTAGTAGCTTCAGCGAAGTTTTTACCGGAAGCTCATAATCATGTAACTTATAGAGCAGGCCTTCCAGTTCAGGAACGTAATCTACATCGCTGATGTTGCCATCGAGCAGGAGAACTTCAAGGAACAGATTCAAGGATTTCAGGTAGCAGTAATAGCTTTCATCCTGGTTGTTCTGTTCCTCGTAGATTTCCCCCTCCGCTTTCAGCAATGTAGCCAGCAACCAGCACTTCTCGGTGTTCAACGTTCCTAGTGAGGTGAGCATCGCCAGCAGCGTTTCCTCAGGAACAGAGTGAATGAAGCCGGCGCCCATGCCGAGCGTCTGCCTGTATTGCTCGTCAATAAAGTTCAACGCCCCTGCATAATCCTTTATTTGTTTGTGATAAAGAACCTGGGCCAGGGCGCGGCCAATCTCTTCCGCCAGTCGAAGGATGTAATCTCTCTGTGTCATCGAGAACGCTCCTGGGATTAATGTATCAGGCAAGGCGAGCAATTGCCTGGTCGATACGGCTCAAAGTGCGCTCGCGGCCCAGTACCTCCATCATCTGGAAGAGCGGCGGGGTAGCGGTACGCCCACTGATGGCAACGCGGATCGAGCCAAAAAGCTGCCCCGGCTTCAGTTCAAGCTCGGTTGCAAGCTCGCGCATGGGAGCCTCGATGATCTCATGTTCCCACTCCTCAACTCTGCTCAGCACATTATATGCCTGTAGTAAGGCATCGTGCGTTCTGGGCGCATCCATGCCTTTCTGAATCAGCAACTGCGTATCATAATTCAGGTCTTCAGTGTAGAAGAATGAAACTGCGTGCGCGGCTTCACCCAGGGTTTTCAAACGCTCCTGCTCCAGGCTCAGGACGCGAGCTGTATAGGCGAAATCGAGCGGCCGCTCAATGTTATCCGGTAATCCGCCCTCGATTTCTGGACGCTCCAGGTATGGCAGTGTGCGGCGCGTCAACTCATCCAGTGGCAACCGCCGGATATAGACGCCGTTCATCCAGGTCAACTTGTCAGGATCATAGATACCACCGGCGATGCCAATGCGGTCCAGCGTGAATACCCGGATCAGTTCCTCGCGTGTGAAAAGCTCGGTCTTATCGTCATATGACCAGCCGAGTAGCGCCAGAAAGTTAAACACGGCCTCCGGAAGGTATCCCTGCTGCTTCAACTCTGTCCAGGCCGGCGCATTGTGACGCTTGCTGAGCTTCCTTTTATCTTTGCCCAGCACATTTGGCACATGATATAAAAGCGGCATTTCCCATCCCAGCGCCTTGTAAATCTGTACGTGGCGTGGGGCGCTGGGAATCCAGTCATCGCCACGCAATACATGTGTGATACCCATCAAATGATCGTCGACAATGTGCCCCAGGTGATAGGTCGGCAGACCATCCGATTTAAGGATGACCATATCATCAAGGTCGGAATTTTTGAAAACGATATCGCCGTGCAGTTCGTCATGTACAATCGTCTCGCCCTCGATGGGCATCGCGAAACGCACCACCCATGACAATCCGGCGGCCTCATTTGCGGCTCGCTCCTCTGCGCTCAGGTAACGACAGCGCCGGTCATAGCGGGGTGGCAATTTCTGTGCCTCCTGCTGTTTGCGCATCTCGGCCAGCCGCTCAGGAGTGCAATAACAGCGATAGGCATGCCCCGAAGCAATCAGCTGGTGAGCATACTGCTGGTAAAGGGCCTTGCGCTGCGTCTGATAATACGGGCCATAAGGACCTCCCTCAACAGGCCCCTCGTCGATATCCATGCCGAGCCACGCAAAACCACCTAAAAGGAAATCGACCGAACCCTCTACCGTGCGCGCAAGGTCGGTATCTTCGATACGCAAAATGAAAGTGCCGCCGGTATGGCGCGCATAAAGCCAGCTAAACAGTGCGGTACGAAATCCGCCGATATGCTGAATGCCCGTTGGACTTGGCGCGAAACGCAGGCGCGGCGGGCGAGCTGTGGTAGGTGTTTCCTGCTCCTGCGAACGATGATCTGTTTGTGTCATGCTCTTAGAAATTTCTCCTCTTCATGGCTATAAATTTGTTCTATTCTAGCATAGTATGCCGGCATTCGTGTAGCCCTGTTGCGCTGCTGAAAAACTTGAATCTTTCCCATCGAAATGGTACATTAAGGCAAAGGTAAACAGAAGGAAACACGATGAAATATGCCCGTACAATCTGATGCGCTCACTAATCTATCTCATCTCCTGCCCGATACTGCCACATTTTCATCAGACGGTGTCTTTCATATAGCCGGCAAGTCTGTACCTGAACTTATCCAGCACTATGGCTACAATACACCTCTGTATATCTTTGATCGCACAACCATTATCAATGCCTGTCAGCGTTACCAGCAGGCTTTTCGGAAGTATTACCATCCCTCTCCAGTACAAATCCTGTATGCATCCAAGGCATATCTTTCGCCATTGGTTGCCGGATTGGTGACCGGGCAGGGATTAGGACTGGACGTTGTCTCAGGCGGCGAATTGACACTTGCTCTTCGCGCCCATGTCCCGATGGAGCGAATCTCGTTTCATGGCAATAATAAATCCATTGACGAGTTACGTATGGCATTAAAGTCAGGCGTGGGACGCATTGTGCTGGACAACTGGAGCGAATTGGAGCGCCTCACTTTGCTTGCAGGCGAAGGTGGATATCATCCACAGGTCTTAGTGCGTGTCGCGCCGGATGTAGATACTGATACGCATCGCTACTTGCAAACAGGTCACGCCGCCTCCAAGTTTGGTTTCCCGCTCGCAAATGGCGAGGCCAGGGCCGCCATGCTGCGTATCCTGCAAGAGGGACAGTTGCGATTAGCCGGGCTGCACGCGCATAGCGGAACAATGTTACGCGAGACGCGTCCTTATGTCGAGTGCCTGCGCAGGCTAATGGCGCTCGCGCGCGATGTCTATGTAGAGACGCAATGGTGGCCGCGTGAAATCAGTCCCGGCGGTGGATGGGCAATCGACGAACCTGGCCAGCCGCCTGTTCCCGGCATCGAAGTGCTGGCGCAGGCTCTACAGGCGACGATGGAGCAAGAACTCGCCTTGCGACAGGATGCGCTTCCTGCGCCGACGCTGATAATCGAACCTGGCCGCTCGATCATCGGTCGCGCGGGGGTCGCGGTTTATCGAATCGGTGCCAGAAAGCCCACACCGGGCGGCGTTACCTACCTGTTCGTAGATGGCGGCATGGCAGATAACATTCGTCCCGCTCTCTATGGAGCGCGCTATACAGCGTTTCCGGTCGAACGAGCCTTTGCGCCCGCCGGAGAAGCCGTCTGTATCTCTGGCCGCTACTGTGAATCGGGCGATATGCTCATTGATCAGGTCATGTTGCCGTATATGCGCGAGAACGAATTATTGGCATTGCCAGGCGTTGGTGCGTATTGCCTGCCGATGAGCAGTAACTACAACCTTGTTCCCCGTCCAATCGTACTACTCGTTGATGAGCATACGGTACAGGTAATGGAGCGACAAGAAACATACGATGATATTCTATCGCGTTACCAGCAAGTTTGAGACTTATGGTGGTGTTCCCTCGTAAAAAGACATGGGAATTGTTCCTGTTGATGGAGTATGAGGAAGATGCGAAGAAACCAACCCAAAGATAGTCGTTTTGAGGAATACGACGAACATAATCAACCGACAGAACCGATGTCCCAGGTAATTCTCACGCCATATTCATCCTCGTCGAATATATACGGCGCGCCGACCAATCCTCTACCTGAGCCTGACGAGCAGCTTTTTCTGCCGGGTTCCAATGCGTTCCTGGTTCCAGGCTCATCCAATAGATCAAAAGTATCACCCGCGTATCCATTCCTGCCCGCGGCACCGGCCTTTAACGGTAATGGTCGTCCACCTGGGGGAGCCTATCCGGTGCGGCCGGCAGACATTGTGCAGCCTGGAAAAAGAAGGCGTACTCAACCGCGACGTAGCATCTTCCCTGCTTTAGTAGGATTGCTCTTCGTACTTATCCAATTATTGCTGCTCGTGCGTGTTGTACTGCAACTTTTAGGACAACCAGGCAACGTGTGGTGGGTTGGACTAATCTATAACGTCAGTAGTGTGTTCGTGTTACCGTTGCGCCTGCTCCTGCAAAACGTGAGCATCCCATTGATCGCCGGTACGGATCTGTATAACTACTTGCTTGCCCTTGTTGCCATTCTCCTGTACGGGCTCATTTCGCGCATACTGGTACGCTTCTTGAAAGCACTTTTGCATTCGCGCTGAGCGCGTGGATCTGAACGTGGCACAAAACCGAAGAATTACTTGCCTCTATTAGACTCGTTACTTGCCGCTCTTAATCTTTGCCGAACTCGTCCAATACGTCCAGGCTATTGATAAAGTCCCGGTACGCATCCAGGTTATCCTGCTCGGATTCTTTTTCTTTCTTTGGCTCGGATTTTGGAGAAAGTGGCTCCTCGTTCGTTTCCAGTGCTACTCCCGCGCGCTCCAGTACACTCTCCTCTACGAAGATCGGCGTTTTTGCACGTACAGCGAGAGCGATAGCATCGCTGGGGCGTGAGTCGATTTCAACATGCCGGCCATCGACATCAAGAACGATTCGCGCATAGAATATATCTTCGATCAGGTCCGAGATGACGATACTCTCAATTTTAGCACCGAGATCACCAATCACATTCTTGAGCAAATCATGCGTGAGCGGGCGAGGCGAACTCGTCCCCTGAAGTTCGATAGCAATGGCATATGCTTCGGCATGCGCTATCCAGATAAACAAGTAGCGCTCTTGCTTCGTAGCTTTCAAGATGACCACTCGCTGCGATGTCTGCAAGTTTATTCGCACGCTTTCAACTGTCATCTCAATCATCTATCTGACTCCCTCTTTCATCACTGGGGTTCGTTGAGTCTCCGACGCCTCTATTGTACACCCTTTTGAGTGTGGTGCGCAAATGGATGTTATCCATCACCGGTCACTTGCCACACAACATTCAACCCCGTTTATGTCTATCTCTCTATTAATGAAGTATAGCAAAACCTGTGTCTTATTCCAAGTCTTTGCGCTGAAAAGGTCACCAACTTGCCAAAAAGGACGCAGTTCGCGAATACGAAAATATTTTCGGAAAATTCGTTCAATAAACGCTTGACTTGTGGGGCCAGGTTTGTTATGATTTGAATAGCCGTTCTACTTTGACGTGGCATGGCTAAAACAGGTATGCAACCTATGCAGAAAGGCAGGAAGATAGCACAATGGCAACTGAGCAAACAAGTGATATTCAGAAGCGCATCTACGATTTCATCGTCAGTTATATGAAGAAAGAGGGCATGCCACCGACCAATCGCGAGATTGGCAGTGCGATGAGCATAGCAAGTACCGGTCATGTCGATTACCATCTTTCTATGCTCGAAAAGAAAGGCTACATCGTTCGTGAGTCCAAAAAGAGCCGCGGCATCAAGCTTTCCCAGCAACCCGGCGGTATTCCTGTCATGGGCAGCATTGCCGCAGGTGAGCCGATTGAGGTTTTCTCTGAACAGGACCAGCGGCTTGATGTTGGCCAGGAGCTCGAGCAGCAGGGTACGTATGCGCTCGTTGTCAAGGGCCGTTCGATGATCGAAGATCATATTTGTGACGGCGATTATGTCGTTATCAAGCCACAGACCACCTGTGAAAATGGTGATATCGTGGTTGCCACTCGTAAGCAGGATAATGGTCGTGCTACCCTGAAACGCTTCTTCCAGGAACATGATAAAGTGCGTTTGCAACCTGCTAACTCTGAAATGGAACCCATCTTCGTATCGCGTTCCGAATGGGATCGCGAATGGGTAGTACAGGGCAAGGTCGTCGCAATTTTCCGCCAGTATCGCGCTGCATAGTTTTTATCTCAACAACGTGTAGCTTCACGAGTATATTTGTCAATACATCGATGAGGTTACACGTTGTTCCAGCTTTCCTCAACCTCATGCATGGTCATTGTTCTCCCGAAATGATAACCACAGTTCCATTTTTGTGATTTGCCACTTGTAAAGCCGCTTTGCGCCCAAAATAGCTTGTAGTTTTGCTTAATATCTGATATACTCTACTCAGCCTGAGATTTTTTACTTCAATATGCTAACTGAGCCTCAGCAGCCGTGTTGTGAATGCGATAGGTAGAGCAGAAAGGAAACGAAATTTATGAAAGCTGCGGCCCTGGCCCTGGCATTCTTGCTTCTTGTTGGTGCGGCAGTGATTCTGGCTTTTGCCAATACGCTCAGCTCCTGGGTGCTTGGAGGTTTAATCGGAGGGCTTGCAGCATTACTCATTAGCATTCCCATCTCCCTGGCATTATTCACCATCATGGCTCGCCGTCATGATGAACATTTTTTTATGCAGCAGGAAGAAGAGGAGATGGTTTATGACGACGACGGCGAATATGCTGAAGTATATGAAGCTGATGCCTATGTCCTGCCGTCCGAAGAAGATCAATATGTAGAACCACGGCGGCGATTACCCGAAGCTCGTAATGTCTCCGCACAAGATTACCCTCGACTGCCGGCAGCAGGACAGAGTCATGCGCGGGCCGCCGCTAATGGCATGTATAATCAGCGTGCATTGAGATCCCCTCAAGGTACACAGCATCCTTCGCAAGCCTTGCCGGCTCAACAAAATAGCGCAAGAATGCCTGCCCAGCGCCCCGCTCTTACTGGCAGTTTACCATATTTAGGGAACCAGGCGAGTTCGCTGGCAAAGCATCGGACGGCGGCATTACGCGCGGCGCGGATTGAGGCGGCCCGGGACCTATATAATGAAAGCGATGATCTTCCAACCACCACTTCGATGTCCAGGCGTCTTCCAGGATATCCTTCTCAATCTCTGAAAGTCCAATCTGATGCCGAAGGATTACCTCGCCCTACCCGTCGGCTTCCACAACAAGACAACTTATCCAGAAGGCCGCGGCATTCTATGGATACCAATACTACCCGGCAGACCGGCGCGCGACGTTACCGGCAGGTGGATAGCGCTCGTTCTCTGGACAGCAATCCTCAGACCGGGTCTTTAGAAATGCAAGAGACGAACACAGATAAGCTACATGGCCGTTTCGAGCAAACAGAGCCTCTGCGCAGAAATCCCGAAACCGGTAAGTTTGCTCGTAATCCGCAGTTAGAAGAACAACCACGCAATCCAGATGTGGTCACAGGGAGCCTGAAAAATCCTCTTCTACGTCGCGCACCCTACATGTATGAGGACGATCCGCTGCGGGAACAACTGGCGCAATATATCGAACGCCCCATCACGCGCCGCTCTTCACTTCAAGAACCCATAGACGAAGAATAAGAAGATTAATCTCTATGTACTAAAGAGCTAGCCTCATCGCGTAAAGTATGTTAGTATAGGTCAAAAGCAATTTGGCTTATGCTTGTGTGTGAAGGAGGCTAATTCTTTGTTGACACATCTTACTAACTGGCTTACTACAAATATAACAAATCTGTATGCTACAACTGGCCTGATCGGTATTATATTGGCTATGGCCATCGAAAGCTGCTGTATACCATTGCCAAGTGAAATTGTGATGCCGCTGGCAGGTATCATGATTTACAATCATAAAATCCTCTCTGGTCTGAATCCTGTCGCGAGTATCCTGCTGGTAGCTGTTGCAGGCGCTATTGGCTGTCTGCTTGGCTCGATAGTTGCCTACTGGATTGGTTACAAAGGTGGTCGCCCCCTCATGCTCAAATATGGTCGCTATGTACTCATTTCGCAGCATGACGCGGATACAGCAGACCGTTTCTTCCAGCGCTGGGGCAGCGCCACCGTCTTCTTCTCGCGCTTGCTACCCGTGGTTCGCACCTACATTTCGCTGCCTGCCGGTATCGCAAAGACTCCATTTGTAAAATTCTGCATCTATACCGTGCTGGGTTCATTGCCGTGGTGTCTGATTCTCGCATTCGCAGGCTATGAGTTGGGAAAAGCGACGAACGGCTTATCCTCGCTCGGCACAATCTTCCATGGCCTGGACGTGGTTGTTCTTATAGCCATCGTGGTTCTGGTTGCTCTTTACATATGGAGACATATTCGTAACGACCGCAAGGCTCGTGAAGAACACGCGGCCAAAGAAGCTGCGCAGGCCCAGCTAATCGCTCAACAGCCCCCTCGGATGCAGCAATTTCAGTCACAACCATGGCAGCAGCCGGCTTCACAACAATCGCCATGGGTTCAACAACAGGCGCCCCAGCAAGTCTGGGGGCAACCGCCAGCCCAGACTTCGCCATGGGGTCAGCCACAGCCGGCGCAGCCCTCACCATGGAGGCAATCTCCCCCTCCATCACCATCACAGCCTCCGCAATGGGGACAGATGCAGCCGCCACCTCAACAGCCCTGGCCCCAGCGCAACGGCGATGATAGTAACTTTTCGCGCTGAAATGGAGAGGCTTCAGCGTGGAGTTTTGAACCAGAGTTGGTAGGTGCTGCTGCTGCTTAATAATGCACCGGCAGCCTGAATGCGCGCTACATCGGCGGCGGTGCGAATGAATCCACCGGCAATAAAGGGACCCGCAAGTAATTGGCGCAGAGTTGGGGCCATTTCAGGAAAAATAATGCCCGGTAGGACCTCTACTATGTCGGGAGCCGCCCGCGCTATGGTACGCACGCCTGTTTCTAGTGCGGAATCGTCCAATAAAAGCAGGCGCTGGATGGTAATCAAACCCTCTGCTTTGCCTGCCGCGACCAGCTGCGAGCGACTGGTGATGATTGCGTCGACACCGATATCATGTAAATACTGAATGCCCGCGCGGTCTTTCCCTACACCGCTCACGAGATCAACGTGTACAACTAACCGCTTCCCATAATCGCGTGCCTGCGTGACAAAAGGCGCTAGTTGAAACGCATCTCCTTTCAGGATGAACAGCATGTGGACATCAGAATCGAGAGCAACCTGAATATCCTCATTCGATTTTATCGCTGCCGCCACCGGAAAGAGGCGGGACAGGCGTAGAAACTCTTGCTTTGTCATCATATCAGTATCTGACTTGTGTATCACAATATGATCAGGTTTACGCTTACGATTTGAGATAGTTATGGAACGAACGCCTTAACCCTTGACAAAAGGATGCGTACTGAGTACTATTAATTATAAGCTAACTCTACACCGTTGTATAGCTGCTGGGGTTTCGTTTTCTTTCAGCATCTTACGAGCTTATCGAACAAACAAATATTTACACATCGGCATAATGTGCCGGTGTGGACCGTTTGGACAATTGTATATGTGCCCGGGGACAGTGAGATGAAAAGTCCTGAGCCAACCTTCGATAAGGCTTAGGGCTTTGTTGTTTTTTACTGGTACGGTGAGGTACAGCATGCTAAGACAGTCCAGCGCGTCGCTCCTTAACCGGTTAGATAACTGTAAAACTATCCCAGTCATCGAGAACCGCGCACAATTTATGCAAGTTTTCGATTCCCCGCATATTCGTGCCATTCTGCTGCGTCATTGTAATCTGTTCGAGCTTTCGAGTTTGGTAGACCAGGCATATAGGCGCGATCTCTCCCTCTATGTCAATATCGATCATATCGATGGAATTCATTCCGATGCGGCCGGTTTGCGTTACCTGGCCGATCAATTCCGTGTGGCAGGTGTTGTTTCAAATCATCCCAAACTGTTGGCATTAGCGAAAGATTTTGGGATGGAGACCATACAACGAATTTTTGCCGTCGACTCAACCGGATTAGAAGTGGCGTTGGGGACGGTCGATAGGTCTTATACTGATCTGCTCGATATTTCTCCCGCGCTAGTTATTCCTTATGTGATTTCGCGGTTAGCTGAGCCTTTACCATTGAGCTTTATAGGCTCTGGCTTGATTCAGACATCGCAACAGATACAAAGAATCCTTCGTGCGAATGCAGCAGGTGTGGCAGTCATGCGCAAAGAACTCTGGCGAGAACCGGTCGTAGGAATAGCGCGCTAAACTATCTTCTTGTGGCTCCGTAAAGCGGTCCCGGCATGGCACTGGTAGCTGCCGTGCCAGATCATATAGTGTCAAGGGTACTTCGGCTTCCACGGTGAAAGACTTGCGGGAACCGCAGGTACACTCTAGCAGAAAGAGGGTTATTTATGGCAAAGTATGTGCTTGCCCTGGATCAGGGTACAACGAGTTCGCGCGCGATTGTCTTCAATCATGATGGCGCGATTGTCAGTGTAGCGCAGCAGGAGTTTCCCCAGATTTACCCGGCACCGGGATTGGTTGAACATGATCCAGAGGCGATCTGGTCAAGCCAGCTCGCGGTTGCTCAGGAAGCGCTGAAAAAGGCGGGGGCCTCGGCCTCCGATATAGCAGCCATTGGCATCACGAACCAGCGCGAGACGGCGATTGTCTGGGAGAAATCCACCGGTAAACCCGTTTTCAATGCCATTGTGTGGCAGAGCCGGCTCACGGTTCCTATTTGTGATGCGCTGAAAGCGAAAGGCTTCGACAAGGAAATCCGGGATCGTACCGGGTTGGTGACTGACGCGTATTTCTCCGGCACAAAAGTAAAATGGATTCTCGACAATGTTCCCGGCGCGCGTGAAAAGGCAGAGCGCGGAGAATTACTCTTCGGCAACGTCGATACGTTCCTCATGTGGCGACTCTCAAAAGGGCGTGTGCATGCCACCGATCCCTCAAACGCATCACGCACGCTCCTGTACAACATCTATCAGGGCGATTGGGATGATGTCATCCTCAATGAACTGGGTGTTCCACGCTCGATGTTGCCCACGGTCATGCCATCCAGTGGAGTATTTGGCGAGACCGACGCTGAGTTCTTCGGTGCGCCTATCCCCATGGCTGGAGATGCCGGCGATCAGCAGGCGGCTACCTTTGGACAGGCCTGTTACGAGGTAGGCATGGCGAAGAACACTTACGGCACCGGCTGTTTTATGCTCATGAACACCGGAACGCAGGGTGTGCCGTCGCAGAATGGCTTGCTCACTACAGTCGGCTGGCGGGTAGATGACAATCCAACCATTTATTGCCTGGAAGGGAGCATCTTTATCACCGGTGCAGCTGTCCAGTGGCTGCGTGATGGCCTCGGTGTCATCAAGCAGAGCGTCGATGTGGAGGCATTGGCGAATACCGTTCCTGATAACGGCGGTGTCTACCTGGTGCCGGCTTTTGTGGGCCTGGGCGCTCCATACTGGGACCCCTATGCTCGCGGCACCATTATCGGTCTGACTCGCGGCTCGACGGTTGGTCATATCGCCAGGGCGACACTTGAATCGATGTGCTATCAGACTCGCGACGTGCTGGAAGCCATGACTGCCGATAGCAAGGTCGATTTGAAGACGCTGCGCGTCGATGGCGGCGCAGTCGTCAACAATCTGCTGATGCAATTCCAGGCCGATATCCTTGGCGTGCCGGTGCAGCGGCCAAAGGTAGCTGAGACGACGGCCCTCGGCGCGGCCTATCTCGCGGGCCTCGCAGTTGGTTTCTGGAGCAGCCAGGCGGAAGTAGCCGAGCAATGGGCTATCGATCGCACCTTTGAGCCTCAAATGAGCGCCGATCAACGCGAAAAGCTCTATGCCGGTTGGAAGCGAGCGGTCGAACGCTCTCAGGGTTGGGAACAGGCCTGACACATGGAACAGGGGCGCGAGGAATTGATTGCGCCCCGCAGGAACTCGTAGTGCGTACCTTGTTGTAATCGTTATTTTAGCGCGGCGACACGCCAGTTGTGTTAGCCGTCATTCCCTCAAGTATCATAGAAGGAGTGAGCATTTATGGCATCTCGATCTGTAGCTACGCCATCTGCACTCGCTGGGACTCCCGGTGAGATGCTCGCGGAATTCTTCGGCACGATGGTGCTGATTCTCTTTGGCGATGGCTGTGTGGCAGTCTATGGACTCTTTGGACCATCACAAAATGTGGGTATAGGTGCGAATACCTGGCCGGTCATTATCTTCGGATGGGGTCTTGCCGTTATGTTAGGCATATATGTCGCGGGAGCTATCAGCGGTGCTCACCTCAATCCGGCTGTAACATTGGGACTCGCTGTCACCGGGAAATTCTCCTGGAATAAGGTTCTTCCTTACTGGGTAGCGCAGATACTTGGCGCGTTTGTGGCCGCCCTTATTCTCTACTTCGTCTACCAGGGGGCGCTCGTCAATGCTTTGGCAGCGAATCATCTGTCAATTGGCGACATTGCCCAGGGGCCGACTTTTGGCGGTAAGGGTTTCGGGTGGATTTTTTACACCGGCCATAGGGCGTTCGTTGGAACGTTCGGCGCCTTCTGCGACGAGTTTGTAGGCACTGCTCTGCTTGTTGGCCTGATACTGGTGATTGTTGATGCCCGCAACCAGCCCGTCCAGGCAAACCTGAATCCACTCATTATCGGCTTCCTGATCGTAGCAATAGGTGCCTCTTTCGGCGCCAATACCGGGTATGCCATCAATCCTGCTCGTGATTTTGGCCCTCGCCTCTGGATTGGCTTCGTCAGTGGTTTCTCCAGCTTCTCCGTAGACAATTACTACTTCTGGATACCTATCATCGCACCCCTGGCAGGAGGTGCAGTCGGCGGTCTGATCTATGAATTCACCGTCGGCAAAGTGCTTGCTGCAAGGGATCTCATGAAATCCGGTACCGCGGAAACAAAGGGTGAAGCTGTACGCGAACCCTCAGTCGAGTAACCGTCACACCTTGAACAAATGAAAGGGCGAAAATACGAGGGTGTAAATCGCTACCGGGTAGCTGGGTCAGGGGAAAACCCTGGATGGCAGTCTTTTCTGATCCTACTATCCCAGGCAGAAATACCTTCGTATTTTCGCAATCACAGATCACCATGCAACCACTATCGTCAACTGTGCGCAAAAACAACCTCGCTCTCCTGGGTAGCGAATATTTTGATGTGCTGGTCGTCGGGGGGGGCATCACCGGTGCCGGTGTTGCCCTGGATGCCGTCGCGCGTGGATACAAGGTAGCGCTCGTTGAAAAGACTGATTTTGCCAGTGGTACCAGCAGCAAATCAACGAAGCTATTACATGGAGGTATTCGCTACCTGCCTAATTTCGATTTTCCCTTAGTGCATGAAGCCTTGACGGAACGTGGTATTCTGATGCGAATCGCGCCATATCTGGCCCGGCCCCTTGGCTTTGTTCTTCCTATTTACGAGGGTGATCGGCATCCCGTCGGCCTGCCGTTTACTACGCCGGGAGGCGTTGGGCTTGGCTTCATTCTCGATATCGGCCTCTGGCTCTACGACATACTGGCCGGGCGGCGCAATATCAAAAGGCATCGACATTTAAGCCGGGCAAAAGTCTTGCAAATGGCTCCAGCCCTGCTTCAGAAAGGGTTGAAAGACGGCTACATCTACTACGATGGGCAAACCAACGATGCGCGTTTGACTATGGCAATCATTCTCACCGCCGCGCAATACGGCGCCGTGATTACCAATTATACAGAAGTTACTTCCTTTGTTCTCGAAGGAGGCAAAGTGCGGGGCGCGCACGTGTGCGATAGACTTGAGAATAAAGAGGTGACCGTGCGTGCTCGCTATGTTGTGAACGCAACAGGTGTCTTTTCTGAGGAAGTTGAGCATCTTACAGGCGAGGAGCCACAGGTAAACATCGAACCGAGTAAAGGCGTACACCTGGTGTTTGCTCGCGAGGATGTGAAGCTCGGCGACTACGCCATTGTTTTGCCTGAAACGGATGACAAGCGCATTCTCTTTATTGTCCCCTGGCAATCACGGGCGATTTTTGGTACGACCGATACCGGAACCGGTGATCTGAATCATCCGTTGGCGTCACAGCAGGATATTTCGTATTTGCTTGCCCATCTCAATCGTTATCTTTCCGTCCATCTTACTGAGAAGGACATTATCAGTACGTATGCAGGCTATCGCCCGCTGGTACGTCCTGGCAAGGGTTCTGGACATTCTCCTGCGAAACTCTCTCGCACGCATGCCGTTTTAGAGGGATCAACCGGCATAGTTACAATTGTGGGCGGCAAAATGACCACCTACAGGCGAATGGCGCAGGATACCGTCGATGTCTTAAGTAAGCATGATGGCTCAATACCGGTTCACCCCACGCAAGACCTGCCTCTCTATGGAAGCGCGGGCTGGCCTGCCGTCCAGCATGAACTGAAGGTGAAAGGCTCAGCGCTTGGATTGAATCCGCAAACGCTCGAACATCTTGGCAGGAGCTACGGAGCGGCGGCGATGAGTGTAGTGAACCTGGTGGAGAGTAATGCCTCACTAGGACAATTGCTCATCGGAGACCTTCCGTATATTCGTGCCGAAGTGGTACATGCCTGCCGTAATGAAATGGCGATGACTCCTTACGATGTGCTGGCTCGTCGTACCGCGATCATCCTTGAAGACCGGCAGCGCGGGTTGGGCGTGGTCGACGACGTGGCCGCTCTCATGGCGGCTGAGCTTGGCTGGTCACCCGAACAGCAACAATCTATGGTAGAATCTTTTCGGGCTGCCATAGAAGAGCAGCTAGCTGCCGAAACATTTTTGCAGGCGGCCTCTCAATAATATTCGGAGGAGAAAGGATACCATGAAAAAACTCATCAACAAACCTGAAGATGTCGTCAAAGAGGAACTGGAGGGTATGGCTGCTGCCCACGCAGACCTGATTCGCGTGAATGTCGAGCAGCAGATTATCATCCGTAAAGATGCTCCTGTGCAGGGAAAGGTCGGTGTTATTTCCGGTGGTGGCAGCGGTCACGAGCCAATGCACGGAGGATTTGTCGGACGCGGTATGCTCGATGCAGCCTGCCCCGGCGCGGTTTTTACTTCTCCTGTTCCCGATCAGATGCTTGAAGCTACGCGGGCCGTCAACGGTGGTGCCGGCGTGCTGCATATCGTGAAGAACTACACCGGCGACGTACTCAACTTTGAGATGGCAGCTGAGTTAGCCCAGGCTGATGGCATTGAAGTGGAGAGCGTTGTTACCAATGACGACGTAGCCGTACAAGATAGTCTCTATACGGCGGGCCGCCGTGGTGTGGGTGTTACCGTCTTGCTCGAGAAGATCGTGGGCGGGCTGGCGGAAACGGGCGCTCCTCTAGCCCAGGTGGCGGAATTAGCGCGCAAAGTCAATAGCCAGGGTCGAAGTATGGGTATGGCGCTCACCTCTTGCACTGTGCCCTCGGCGGGCAAACCAACATTTGAGCTGGGCGAAGATGAGATGGAAATTGGTATCGGCATTCATGGCGAACCGGGCCGCCGTCGTGTCAAGCTGGCCCCGGCAGATGAGATTACCGAGATGCTCGCTACCCCTATTATCGATGACCTTGGCCTCAAATCCGGTGATCAGGTGCTGGCCTTCGTCAATGGCATGGGTGGAACGCCGCTGATTGAGTTGTACGTTGTTTACAATGCCTTGAACAAAATTTTGAAGGGCAAGAATATTTCAATCGTGCGCAACTTGATCGGCAGCTACATCACTTCGCTCGAAATGGCCGGTTGCTCAATCACACTGCTGCGCATGGATGATGAATTGATCAAGTATTGGGATGCCCCTGTCCACACTCCAGGATTACGCTGGGGCGAATAGGTAACAATGCATCCCTGATGAATGTTAGGAAGCTATTGCAATGACCAACGAAGATACTTTGCGCTGGTTAACTCGTATTGCCGATGTGCTGCACGAGAATCGCACCTATTTAACTGAGCTTGACTCCGCAATTGGAGATGCAGACCATGGTATCAACATGGATCGTGGATTTACCGCCGTGCGGGGCAAATTCCCCGACATGCAATCTATGGATATGGCGGGCCAGTTGCGGACAGTCGGTTCGACGCTTGTCTCAACGGTAGGTGGTGCCAGTGGCCCGCTTTATGGCACTGCCTTCTTAAGGGCAGCCGGGGCAGCGGCGAATAAACAGGAGCTGACCGCGGCTGATGTTGTTGCCATGCTGGATGCTTTCACCGGAGGCATCGTTGCGCGTGGCAAGGCGCAGCCGGGAGAGAAAACCATGGTCGATGCTTTGTCGCCCGCCGTAGCCGCGGCTAAGCAGGCTCTGGATGAAGGCGCATCGCTCGCGGAAATAACACAGCGAGCTGCTTCGGCGGCTGAAGAAGGTATGAAAGCGACCATTCCGCTTCAGGCTACAAAAGGCCGTGCCAGCTACCTTGGCGAGCGCAGTATTGGCCACCAGGACCCTGGAGCGACATCGAGCTGGCTTATCCTTCGTAGCCTGGCAGAGACCTGCCAAAACATGAAATAACCAGGCATATGTGCCTGGTTATTTCTGATCCAAGGAAGATGAACCCATGACGGTCGGCCTGGTTATCGTTTCCCACAGCGCCCAACTTGCCGCGGGAGTTGCTGAACTTGCCGGACAGATGGTTCAGGGCAACGTTCCCATCGCAGCCGCGGGTGGAGGTCCCGATGACATACTGGGAACGTCCACGGATAAAATCCTCGCTGCCATCCAATCGCTGGGTAATCCTGATGGCGTACTGGTGCTGCTAGACCTGGGCAGCGCCATTCTTTCGACTGAGATGGCGCTGGAAATGCTGGATGACGAACAGAGGAATCGCACACGTCTCAGTTTCGCGCCGCTCGTCGAAGGCGCCGTAGCCGCTGCCCTCGAAGCCGCGCTCGGCCATTCGCTTGCTCAGGTACAGCAGGCGGCGGAAAACGCTGCCAATCCAGCGCAGCTTCAGCAACTAAAACCCGTGAGTCAGGCAGAGGAGATCATAGCCCCTGAAAATGTGACTCCAGCGCCGCCGGTGGAAGCTAAATCAGATGCGAACATGGCAGAAGCGAGCCTGCTTTTGACCAATCCTACCGGTTTGCATGCCCGACCGGCAAGCCTCTTTGTGCAGACGGCGGGAAAATTTCAATCTGTCGTAGAAGTGCGGAAAGGTAGCAAGCAGGTTAGCGCAAGTAGTATTTTTGGCGTTCTCTCGCTTGGCGCCAGGAATGGCGATACTATCACCATTCGCGCGCAAGGCGCCGATGCCCATGATGCCATAGAAGCATTGCGCGAACTCGTACAGGCGAACTTCTATGAGTCACCTGTGGAGGAGAGCGCGTCCAAAGCTGTTACCCAGGCTCCAGTTCCCCAAAAGTCTGGCGGTATAGATGCTGAAATACCAGCCGCGCCTCGCGGTTCCTGGAAAGGCGTAATGACCTCAGCAGGCGCGGCTTTAGGCTCCGCGTTCCTTTATACTTCAGGCGCACTTAAGTTGAGCGCCGTCGAAAGGCGCACTATTACCGAACGCGAGGTCGAATCGGAGCAGCGACAACTGCGTGAAGCGATGGCAGCTGCCGCTCGAGAACTGAAAACATTGGCGAAAGACCTGCAAAGCAGCGTTGGAGAGTCTCAGGCGGCGATCTTTGACGCCCAGGCCCTCATGCTGGATGATCCAGCATTGCAGGCATCCGCGCTCAATGTGATTGAGAATCAGCATATCGATGCCGCCAGCGCGCTAGCTATAGCGGGCGAGCAGCAGGCGGCAGCTCTCGAGGGACTGGACAATTCCCTATTAGCGGCGCGGGCCGTTGATGTGCGCGATGCCGTCAGCAGGGCGGTGCAGCACCTGCGACCTTTCGCCGCGGCAAAGCTGGATTTGAATGCCCTTGCCCGGCCCAGTATTCTTGTCGCTCGCGACCTGACCCCTTCGGACACAGCGCAATTACGACCTTCCATGATTCTTGGTATCTGCACCACCCAGGGCGGGCCAACCGCGCATGCCGCTATTTTAGCGCGCGCCCTTGGCATACCCGCCATCGCCGGACTCGACGAAGCCGTACTGGAGGTTATTCACGCGGGTGATGAATTGGGATTGGATGCCGATCATGGCCTGCTTTATCACTTGCCGGATGAGAAAGTTCGTGCCCAATTAACGCAACGCATAGCCGAGCGTCAACGCCAGCAGACAGCCCTCAAAGCTGCCGCCCAGCAGGCTCAAACGCCCCTTGTTTTGAAAGGCCGCGCTATTCATATCGAAGCGAATATTGGCACAGAGGCCGAAGCCGAGGCCGCCCGCCAATGGGGCGCTCAAGGAGTAGGACTACTGCGCACGGAATTTCTTTTTGCCACCGCCTCAACTCTTCCCAATGAGCAGGAACAGCGTCAAATCTACGCGAAGGTATTCCGCGCCTTCTATGGAGATGGCGAAGGCCCACGCTGGCCTATCGTCGTGCGCACCCTGGACGCGGGTGCGGATAAGCCCATGCCTGCGCTGAAGCCGGTGCTTGAAACAATGGATGAAGAGAATCCAGCTCTCGGTTTGCGCGGCATTCGCATTTCCCTGGCGCATGAATTCCTGCTCGAGCAGCAGATTGCCGCAATACTGCTGGCCGCTGCCGATACAAGGGCGAATCTACGAATCATGTTTCCCATGATTACGACTTTGGAGGAACTGAATGCCGCCCGCTCTATCTATGATCGTGTCTATGACAGGCTCAAAGAGCAGCAGGCCGCGCTGCCTGAACACGTCGCAGTCGGAATTATGGTCGAGGTGCCGGCTGCAGCAGTGATGGCCTCAGAACTGGCCGAGCGAGCCGATTTCTTCAGTATCGGCTCCAACGACCTGTTGCAATATGTCCTGGCCTGTGATCGCACGAATGCGACGCTCTCAGGCCTGTACAATCCGCTGCAGCCGGCAGTTTTGCGACTCATTGGGCAGGTCGCGGAGGCAGGCAGACGCGCGGGCAAACCTGTAGCCGTCTGCGGCGAAATGGCGGGCGATCCCCGGCTTGCTCCCATCCTGGTAGGATTGGGCGTGGATGAATTGAGCATGTCACCCACCTCTATTCCGCAAGTTCGGTCGGCTCTTTCGAGCTGGATAGATGACGAACTGATCGCAATCGCCGAAAAGGTCAGGCAGGCGAAAACGGTGGCTGAAGTTGAGCAGGCGTACCTTGAGATTCAGGCGAAGCATGAGCGGGGATGATACAAAAGGTAAACTCCTGTGAGAGAAGGCTTTCTTTTTCACGAGAATATGGTAATGTTATATGCAAAGGTCTCACCTGAACATTCAGAATTTTGGTCTTCCAGGTAGACTGTACTCGTGAAAAAAGGAGGCCATTATGCCAGCACTTGTTGGTCAGCTCTTGCTTATAGGTCTCATCGGCTATTTGTGGGGATCGATTCCCGCCGGTTATTGGATGGGGAAGTTACTCAAAGGCAGGAATTTTGATATCCGCGACTATGGCAGTCACAAGATTGGGGCGACCAATGTATTGAGGACATTGGGACGCGTTCCGGCCATTATCGTTTTCATCTTCGATCTTTCAAAAGGGATACTGCCTACACTTCTGGCAACGCTTGTCCCTTTCTTTTATGCAGATGGTTGGGGACCTGCTCTGGCAGCTTTTCTGGCGCTGGTCGGTCACTGTTTCCCCGTCTTTATAGGCTTTAAAGGGGGGCGTGGGGTTTCTACTGGCGCGGGCGCTCTGGCAGTAATTTATTGGCCTGCTTTTTTGATTGGCTTCTTTCTTACTATTGTCACCATTGCTATCTCGCGCTATGTTTCCCTCGGCTCTATTGTAGGATGCCTGGTTTCAATGGTTTGTGGTATCGTTTTTGCGAGCCTGGGTTTGATTTCCATACCTGCATTGTTGTTCATGCTTGCCGGTCCTTTGCTGATCATCCTGCTGCATCACGATAACATCGGCCGTTTGCTAGCAGGAACCGAGCGCAAGATAGGGCAGAAGGTGAAGGTGGAAGAATCCGGGGCTTCGCCATCTACTAATGCCACACCAAACGTGAAGGCCTGACTGTTCAGGCCTTCGTAGGGTTTGTCTCTGGCTTATTCTGGAAAAGAGGACGCGCGCCGATCATATATTCAGCGCCGGAAATGATGGTCCAGAGCGTTCCGAGCAGCAATAAAGCGTCTGCTACCAATAACATGATCGGGCCGACCTGCAAGGTATGGCTGTTAAAGACAAGGTATGGCGGGAACAACGACAGATGGCCGGGTCCCATTCCGGCTCCCAGGGCCATCGCTAACAGTATCCCGCCGAGGGCGACCAGTGTGATGAACGTTTTCTGTTTGCCCCAGGGACCAGCTGGAATCACCGTTCCCCTGGCGGCTGCCATAGAACGCAGGCCGGTCACGAGGAATTCGCGAGCCACAATGATGACGGTGATCCAGCCCGGAACAAGTCCGATCTGTACGAGCGCAATCAGGATGGCCGAGACGAACACCTTATCTGCCGTCAGGTCCAGAAAGATGCCCAGTGGGGAAACGGTTTTATAACGCCGGGCGAGTTTACCATCGAAGTAGTCGGTTGCCGAGGCGAGAGCGAATATGATCGTTGCGACAATATATGCCCATTGCTGATTGGCAATGATAAGAATGTACACGAAAACGGTAGCCAGAATCCGGCTGGAACTGAGTATATTAGGCATGTTGCGCATTGCAAGCCTCTCTTTCGCATAAGGGCGTACCAGGTGACGAGTGCGAGAAATCGACAACGTGCCAGATACACCTGCACTCTACACGAATCCGCACGCTACGGGCGCCCATTGTATCTTTGTTTATATAAACAGGCGATAAAGACACTTCTTGATCTTTATTTCCTAGGGGCGTACCTTTGTAGTCGCCCGCTCGCAAAACCTGGAAATCAAATACATTCAACTACCCCACATTATATCTGCCTTATGAAGTTTAAGCCAATGTTTGAGGAGATGTTATGAGCCGATGGAGGGAACACATGAATACCTTTTCTGGAAAAGCCGTGCTTGTCACCGGGTCTGGAGCCGGAATTGGCTATGCGCTATGCCATGCCTTTGCCGGTGCGGGAGCCATTGTCGGACTGAATGATATCGACTCCGCGCTCTGCCAGAAAGCAGCGCAGCAGATCAATAGCGACCTCAATGTCGAACGGGTCTATCCCTATGCCTGTGATGTTGCGGACGTAGATGCGGTCGGCAAGATGTTTCAACGCTTTGTTGACGTAGCCGGACGGCTGGATATCGTGATTGCCAACGCCGGTATCACGAATTACGGCCAATTTCTCACTTATAGTCCGGAAGCATTTGATAGATTGTTGGGTGTGAATCTGCGCGGGAGCTTCTTTACGGCGCAATACGCGGCCAATAGTATGATTGAGGCACATATTCCTGGACGCATCATTTTAATGTCCTCTGTAACCGGCATCCAGGCGCATGCAAATCTGGGAGCGTATGGAATCACCAAGGCAGGCATTCGGATGATGGCGAAAATCATTGCGCAGGAAGTGGGCAAATATGGCATTACCGCTAACGCCATCAGTCCGGGAGCGATCCTCACCGAACGCACGCTAAAAGATGACCCAAATTATGAAAGGAATTGGGCCAGTGTGACTCCAACAGGGCGTGTCGGATACGTGGAAGATGTCGTGGCAGCTGCCCTCTATCTTGCCTCACCAGAAGCACGCCATGTGACCGGGCAAACTCTGGTAGTTGATGGCGGGTGGACGTTGCAGAGTCCTCTGCCAGCAGATCATCCAGACCTGCCCGGATATTCTTCACAATTGAGGTGAGTACCTGGGCGGTCTTGCCTATTCGTCTAACCGGCTAACTTTGTGCCGTGAAATCGATGGTGATAACGACCTTGTTTTGCGCAATAGCGATATTTGCCAGATTGGGCGGCTGCATGCCGAAATCGGTCATGTAGATGGTGCTGGTGGCCGTTCCCGTTATCGTATTGCCCACAACCTTGCCCTGCACATCGAACGTCTCTTTGTTCGTTTTGCCGTGCATCGTCAGGTTCCCAATCAATTGAAAGTGAACCGCCTGCCCATCGCTATAACTTGCCGGTAGGCCCTGCGTGCTGACAGAAACGAATGTGGCATAAGGATACATATCGGTTTGCAGCGTATTGCGTTGTATATAGTTATCGCGCATACTCGAATCTGATTGCAACGTTCTCAAGTCGACCTGAATAGTCATGCCTGCAACGAGGGGATTATTGCCGGTTCGTATTTTGAAACTGCCCTGTACCGAATGGGTCGTACCGACGGCATCATTATTGGGCTTATTCTGGATGATCAGATTTTCGTATACGCTGTAAGATGCCGTGGTCTGACCGGGCACGATCTGAAATGTTTCCAGGCCGGTTGATGGAATAGGAGTAGGAGTAACCGTTATGGCCCCAGGTGCGACATGGGACTGTGATTGGCTGACGGCACTCGCGAAACGTGATGTGTAAATTAAGCCTGCAATAATTAAGATAATAACCAGGACAAGGCCACCTCCGGCCCACCAGATGTAGCGTTTTTTCATGGGTTCCTCCTTGAAGTGCAGTAAGCATGCCGGAATAGTAACAGAGATTTCTTGAACTGTATACAGATAAGCTGACCCTAAATATCCCATCTCTTCCCAGGAGGAGAAGAGATGGTACTCGGAACTGGTTCTTGCTATGAGCAGGATCGTCCAGGACCGGCTAGAGATCAGGTGTCACAACCGGCAATCGTAGTTCACGTTGATCGGATTACCGGTATGTGGCACCAGCCTATTAATGGATGTCGATGCTTGTGGCAGTGATGCTTCCATCGCTGTTGTGCGTTCCCATGACGCTAATCTGGGAGCCAGCTTTGATAGCGCTCGCGCTGACAGTTTTGCCAGCCTGTGTGTACTGGGTACTGGCTGTCGTGTGGATCGTGACGGAACTGCCACTTGCCGTTTTAGCCACGATCGTATTGCCGTTCACGCTCGATACAGTCAGTTGCTCGCACTGACCCTGCCCGCCTGCTCCCGGTCCGGCAAACAACGACTGAGGGCCATTGTTAGCCCCTGGTATGGTAATCTGCGCCTGGGAATTGGCGAAGTTACCCTGGGATGCGGACAGCGTCTGAGTGCTGTTAGAGCTTCCCTGGGAGAGCGCATTGGCAGTACTCGTGCCATGAAGCGTGCCCAGTATCGTACCGGCTGCCAGGGCAAGCATGAAAGCAAACGCCAGCCCGCCAATCAGGAGCCAGTTACGACCGCGATGCTGTACGTCCGGTTGGCTCAGGTGTGGCGAGCTCCACTGCTCATGGTCTTCCATAAATTTTCCTCCTTTCCCTAGAAATGGACTGGTGCAGCGAGAGATTTCGCCGCACTCTGAGTGTAGGCTGCTAGCATGTGAAATATATTGGATAATTATGTGATTTTTCTCATCATTTCGGGCCAGGTAGAGTTCTTTGAAGAACATTCATCCTTCTCTCTTCATAGCTCCAGGTTTCTGAACGCGCTGTAAGAATCTTCATGAAAGGGTGGATGTAGGTAGACTGGAGGGATTCGTGTAGTTGATCGTGATTTGTGAAGCGCTATAGGGCAGCGTATTCATGTTGCCGAATATGATAGCGACTGTACAACGCGAAGAAAAGAATACACAACAGCATCAACAGGCCGAAGGGATTGTATTGGCAACTCTGGCAGGTGCAAAATGCTGTCCTGGCAGCCCAGGCATAATACATCATGGCAATTTGATCAGTCCCATCTGCACTTTGAGGGCGATAATGCGATGCAGTGATTGCAGTAAGCGTTCGTGCGAGATGCGCCCCGATTGAACAGCAGCGGTAACGGCGGCGACAACCGCGGCCAGGCGATCAGGCTCAATAGGGCATTCTACGATGTCGTTCCCCGCCAGAATAGCCCGCACGCTTGCCTCGGCAATCCCCTGGGCCGGGTCGCTATATCCCTGCTGCTGCATGAACTGGATCAGGCCCTGGGCGTCCATTGCATCGGTGACGACGACTCCTTGATATCCCAGTTGACCACGCAACACCTGGTTCACCAGTATGGGCGAGAGCGAGGCTGGTTCCTGTGCATCATAGGCCGGAACGATGACGTGGGTCACCATAATCATTCCAGGATGGTGCGACAGCAGGTTGCGGAACGAGGCGAAGTCGATGTTGTTGAGTTCAGACTGGGAATGGGTAATCGTCGGCAATCCATAATCCGGATTGGCCGGCGCGGAGCCGATCCCGGGCCAGTGCTTCAACGTCCCCTCGACGCCATGCTGCTGCAAGCCATCGAGAAATGCCCCGGCATAGGTCGTTACCTGGCCGACCGTCGTGCCGAACATGCGGCTCTCGCTGATGGCGCCACCTTGATAAATGTCTGCCAAAGGCGCGAAATCGGTGTTGATGCCGGCGGCGAGCAGGCGGGCGGCGTCAAGCTGCGCCTGCGCATATGCCTGCTGAGAATTGCCGCTGGCTGCCAGCACCTGTGGTGAAGGCGTTGGACCGTAATAGGGGGAGAGGCGATCAACAATTCCCCCTTCCTCATCTGTGGCGATGATCAGCGGCTGGTTGGCGTGCGATTGAACGTCGTGTACCAGTTGAGTGAACCCGCTCAAGGTTGTCGGCATAAGTGGGCCACCATTGTAGGCGTTGAAGATGATGGCGTTAGCGATATCCCATTGTTGCAAGGGTTGGTTCAGAGCGCTCGTATAGCCATTCGTATAAACTGCCAGCATGAGCAACTGGCCAATCTGCTGCGTCTGAGTCAGGTGATTGATATACATGTCGATGCGCTGGCTTAGTGATGCTGTAGCAGTAGGGCTGGCCATCATGGTAGGAGTGGAGCCGGGTGTAGCAGTAGGGGTGGGTGTGGCCGTATGAGGGGTGATTGTAACCGTGCCTGGCGTGCCTGCGCTGGTTTGACCACAGGAAGCCGAAAGTACCAGAATGGCTAACAGGGCGAGAACGGGCAAAAGCCGCCCATAAAAATTGCGTATATATTCCATAGTTTTTACTCAGTTCTATATAAGGCCGCGAGTCACCTGCCTGCGCTTCTCTCCACACAAAGTCTGATTGAGCGCATAAAGCTTGTCGCCAGTGTGAGCAACATTGCAGTGCCGCATATACTATAGAAAACGTTGCATATGATCAGAAAGTCATCAACAATTCAGAGCGGCAAAAGCATATGTGCATGCTGCTGAGAACGTTCGAACTGCTCTCATTGATATATATCGACCAGGCGGGTAAAATGTGATGACTCGTTAAAAAATCCCTTTCGCAACATCGGAGCCTGGTACATGCAGCGTTTTAACATCAGTCAGAAAGTCAGTGTCAGTATTATTTTTGTCGCCGCCATGTTCATGAGCATCATGGACTCGACCATCGTCAATGTCGCTCTTCCCTCATTAAGCCGTGATTTTCACGCGCCGGGCACTTCAATCGATGCCGTCGTTGTGGGGTATCTTGTCAGTCTCGCCATTATTATCCCCGCTTCGGGCTGGTTAGGTGATCGCCTGGGCACGAAGCGTATTTTCTTGACTGCGCTGGCACTCTTTACCGTGTCGTCAGCGCTCTGCGGGTTGGCAACGAGCCTGCCGATGCTCGTCGGGTTTCGCCTCTTACAAGGTATGGGAGGAGGCGCGATGACGCCGGTGGGAACCGCAATCCTGTACCGCACATTCCCGCCGGAGGAACGCGTTCAAGTATCGCGCATCCTCAATATTCCGACGGTATTTGCGCCGGCCACTGGCCCGGTTCTTGGTGGCCTGCTGATCGTGAACTTCTCGTGGCGCTGGGTTTTCTATGTCAATGTCCCTATCGGTATTCTGGCGTTTCTCTTCGGCATCCTCTTCTTGCAGGAGTATCGAGGGCAAGATACCAAATCTTTCGACCTGTACGGCTTCCTGCTGGCGGGCATAGGTCTCGCTCTGTTCATGTATGCCTTAAGTGAAGGGCCGAATTATAGCTGGACATCGCCGGCCATTATGGGAACCGGGATCATAGGGCTGATCTGTTTGATAATCTTTATCCCGCTTGAACTGCGCTCAACACATCCGATACTGGACCTACGCCTGTTTCGCAATCGAGCATTCCGTACCTGCAACCTGGTTTCGCTCTTCTCTACGGCAGGTTTTCTTGGCCTGCTCTTTGCGGCCCCTCTGTTCCTCCAACAAGGTCGTGGCGTTTCCGCGCTTACCTCCGGGCTGACGACATTTCCAGAAGCGGTAGGTGTCCTCATCTCTACCCAGATCGTGACGCGCCTCTATCCTGACGTTGGACCGCGCCGGCTTATCGCAATCGGCCTCACCGGTGTGGCCATTGTTATGGGGCTTATGAGTCTGATCGGACAGGATACGACTCTCTGGCTGATGCGCGCGTTAATATTCCTGACGGGAGCGGGCATGGCTTTCTCATTCACATCTGTGCAGGCTGCCGCTTTCGCGACCATCTCAACATCAGAAACCGGCCAGGCCTCGGCGCTCTTCAATGCACAGCGACAGATTGGCGCCTCACTCGGTGTTGCCCTCCTCAGCACTGTAATTAGCGTCGTGGGCATAACGCAGCTCAGTGCGAGTGGTACAATTGTACCCAACCTTACATCGTATCATGCGGCGTTCATTGCCGCGGCCATGCTTGCATTCATCGGTGCCTGTATAGGGCTGACTGTGCATGATAGCGATGCCGCGGCCACCATGCGACGCAGGGTTCGGCGTTCCGAGAAAGAGCGTATTGCTGAACCGGTATCAAGTACAGTGCAGGCCGATTGATTTCAGTTGCGCTGATTTCTAACTTCCCTGGATGGTATTTGTTGACAACAATAGCAAAAGGCGGACTATGATACCATCAGGAAGCGCGGCTTAGCAGAGAAAGCTGGCAAGAAAAATAAAATGGAAATATATACATGCAGAAGGAAAAATGACTCATGCAGGCACAAGAATCTTCAGAAGGTATGACGCGATTACAGGGATTTGAGGAATTTGTAGGCACTATCATGCAGGATTGGAAGGTGCCAGGGTTGGCTATTTCTATCATCAAAGATGGTGAAATTATTTTCTCAAATGGCTTCGGCAAACGAGATGTGGATGGCGGACTCGAAGTAACGCCGCAAACGCTCTTTCCTATCGCATCCTGTAGCAAGGCCTTTACAACGACCGCGATGGCAATGCTGGCGGATGAAGGAAAGCTGGATTGGGATACGCCGGTAAAGCATTATCTGCCGTCGTTCAAACTCTACGATTTGTTTGCCACCGAACACATGACGCCTCGTGACCTCGTGACGCATCGCTCCGGCCTGCCGCGTCACGATCTGATGTGGTATAACTCCTCTGCCACCCGGCAAGAGCTGTTCGAGCGCCTGCAATACCTTGAGCCGAGTAAGGATTTGCGAGCTGTCTTACAGTACCAGAACCTGATGTATATGGTGGCGGGCTACCTGGTCGGGCAGCTTTCCGGGCAAAGCTGGGAAGAATTCGTACAGCAGCGCATCTTTGACCGCCTGAAGATGAACAGCAGCCTGTTCTCGACAGATGCGGCGCAGGAGACGTCCGATTTCTCTTTCCCCTATAAAGAGGAGAAGGATGAGGTCAAGAAAATTCCGTTTTACGAGGGCCAATGGTCGATTGCTCCTGCCGGTGGGATCATATCCAACGTGGCAGATTTGAGCAAATGGATACTGCTCCAGCTGAACAAGGGCAAGCACGAAGGCGCACAGGTTGTTTCTGAAAATCAGGTCGTCCAGATGCACATGCCGCAAATGGTGGCGCCCGTGACTTTCCCATTTGCCGAAGTACCAATATCCAGCTATGGCCTTGGCTGGTTTGTCGAACCGTACAGGGGACACATGATGGCCGAACATGGTGGCAATATCGACGGCTTCAGTTCGCTTGTTACCCTGCTGCCTGATCAGAACATCGGGGTGGTCGTGCTCACCAACCTGAATCAAAATCCTGTACCCCTCATTCTCACCTACAACATCTGTGATCGCCTGTTGGGATTGGATGAAGTGCCATGGAGCGATCGCTTGAAGAAATTCTGGACGGACATCAAAGAGGCCCAGGAAAAGGGGAAAGAGAAAACCGAGGCCGACCGGGTTCCCAACACACGTCCATCCCATTCGCTCGATGCCTACACCGGCGAGTACGAGCATCCTGGCTACGGCATCTTCGCGGTCGAATTGGAAGGCGACCGGTTGCTAGGGACATTCAATTCGATGACCTTCCCACTCAAGCACTACCACTATGACACCTTCGAGCTGTTTCTCGAAAAGTTCGATGTGCATATGAAAGTCTCTTTCTTTACTAATGTCAGGGGCGATATCGACACTCTGAGCGCGCCGCTCGAAGAAACCGTGAAAGATATCGTCTTCCACCGCCTGCCGCCCAAAGATATGACCGGCAAACACTTCCTCGAACGCTTTGTTGGTGAATACGAGGTAATGGGTTTGACGATGACGATTGCCCTCAAGGGAGAGCATTCGCTGATGGTATCTCTTCCCATGCAGCCCGAGTTCGAACTGGTTGCCTACAAGGGCAACACCTTCCACGTCAAGGGACTCTCCGGCTACAGCATCGAATTCAAGCTCGATGAAACAGGTAAGGTGACCGGGGCAATTGTAGAGCAACCGTTTGGTGTAGCAACTGCTACCAGGAAAGCGGAATAGCATAGGACCAGGCGCGACTTTCCGGTGGCATGTCGTCGAAAAGTCGCGCCTGTCCCAGGCTATTTGAAATATTGCAGCGATATCCTCGCGCTCTCCAGTGAAGGAATTTGGGGATGGTCGTTTTCGACAATGCCCCATAGGCCGCGAGCCTGCGCAAACTCCCACATGCTTCGCATATCAAGAATGCCCTTGCCAACCTCGGTCATAGAACGGTCAGCTGCCATATCCTTGAAGTGGATGAGGGCGATACGGTCGGCATGGGCTTGCAGAAATGCAACGGGATCGACTCCAGCATAGGCAACCCAGTACACATCCAGTTCGATCTTGACCAGCGCGGGGTCTGTAGCCTGAAGTAGATAATCAAAGAGATAGCCGCCATTCACAGGACTAAATTCAAAGTCATGGTTATGATAGCCGAAGATAATTCCATATGCCTGGCAGCGCTGCCCGATGGCGTTCAGGCGGGGAGCCAGCGCCCGCATGCCCTCCGGTGTGCGCTGCTCGTTCGGCAGCCAGGGCAGCACAATGATGGGGCACCCAATGTCCAGGCAATAGCGAATCGAGGCCTCAAGCCGCGATTCTTGCAATGCATCTAACCCAAGATGCGTCGCGACCGGGTACAATGCGGTCTCTTTCAATAACGCCGACATTTCTTGCGCCGTCAGATTCCCATACCCGGCAAATTCGACGCCTGGATATCCAATCTGTGCCACGCGCCGCAACGTCCCGGTGAAATCACGTGCTGTCTCGTCGCGCACGGTATAGAGTTCTAAAGCAACTTTCAGATTGTTCATTTTACAGCTCCTTGTGGTTGCTCTCCATGGGATTTGCCTTTCCTCATCACTATAACATATACATGCTTTTGGTAACATGCTGTGCCATAATAATAGGCAAGGGTGCTAAGGCAATCGTTTTTACTCTCAATATATCTGGAAGGAACGACTCATCCCGCGTATGAATAGAAAAATCTCCATCGGCATTATCGGATGTGGCAATATCAGTTCGGTGTACCTTGCAGCGCCGCGCCTGTTTGATAATTTGCGGGTTGTCGCCTGCGCGGATATTGATATGCAACGGGCACGCAGTCAGGCAGAGAAATATGGCGTTCCCAGGGCCTGTACCGTTGCCGAGTTACTGGCAGACCCGGACGTCGAAATCGTTATCAATCTGACTGTTCCAAACGCGCATGCTGAAGTCGCCCTGCAAGCAATTGCGGCAGGAAAACCAGTCTACGGCGAAAAACCACTGGCGACTCGGCGCGCGGATGGAAGGGCCATTTTAGAGTCGGCACATGCGAGAAATTTGCGTGTCGGCAATGCTCCCGATACATTTCTCGGCGCCGGCTTCCAGACCTGCATCAAGCTGATCAACGATGGTATAATCGGAACGCCGGTAGCCGCAACTGCTTTCAAGCTGAATCACGGCATGGAACACTGGCATCCCGACCCGCATTTCTTCTATCAACCTGGCGCCGGACCTATGTTCGATATTGGCCCTTATTATCTCACAGCTCTGATTGCCATGATGGGACCCGTGCAGCGCGTAACTGCCGCTATGCAGACAACCTTTGCTGAGCGCACTGTTACCAGCGAGCCGAAGTATGGGACAAAAATTCCCGTTACTACCCCTACGCATATTGCGGGCATCATGGAGTTTGCCGGCGGCGCTATTGGCACGATACTCACCACTTTCGATGTCTGGTATTCAAAACTGCCCTTTATCGAAATTTATGGAACCGAGGGTACGCTCAGCACGCCCGATCCCAACCGCTTCGATGGCCCGGTCTTTATTCGCCTGGCAAAAGACGAGCAATGGCGAGAAGTCCCTCTCACGCATAACTATACGGGCAATGCGCGCGGCCTGGGTATCGCCGATATGGCACACGCTATGCGCACCGGTCGTCCTCATCGCGCCGACGGAGAAATGGCCTACCATGTTCTGGATATCATCGAGTCCTTTATGGAATCCGCGAACGAGGGAAGGCATATTACGCTCAGCAGTACTTGTTCGCAGCCTGAACCTTTGAAGCCGGGGCCGTTACCATGGGAAGAGGAACAGGCTGATTGAATGGGTGCTATTCATATAGACATGGCAACTAGAACAACATATAATGAGGTTGTCAGCATGAATAGGGGCTTCTGTCCAGGCTCTTTGTGCGAACTTATGCAACCAATAGAATATGAATTGAATATAGAGGGACATCATGAACCAGTATAACCATCCCGTACCTGTATCATTTTTGCTTGATGAGGAAAACCGGCGACTTATTCTTACCTGGAGCGATGAACACGAAAGCATTCATGGCTGGGAAGCGCTGCGCTGGGCCTGTCCTTGCGCCTGGTGCGCGGGCGAAGGCGGACAGCCCGGCATGTTGCAGAACAAGCAGAGCCTCACGAGCGAAGAAACGACTTTGGTAAACATCGAGCCGGTAGGACGTTATGGCCTGACGCCTGTATGGGAAGATGGGCATAAGACGGGCATCTATACCTATGAAAAGCTACGTGCCAGTTGCGAATGTGATGAGTGCCGCGCGGGTAGGAGATTCAGGCAATAAGTTAACAAACGTTACATTTCTCGTTATATGAGATGTAGGTCAACAATAGACAAATTTTCTGGATACCGGAGCAGGTGTCCAGGATTTCATCGCATAGTGTATTTGCCCTTGACGTTTTTGGTTTTGGCAGCTATACTACACCAACCAGAGGCGGCGGGGGCCGGATCACTTTTAGCCCGTATAGGGGATTGAAAGAATGAATGGAATCAGTTCACCGGTTCAATCTCGCCGCCGCGGCATCGTCATATCTGGCCTGGCGCTGCGCATTCTGATCGCCTTTATCATTAGCTGGATTATCGTGCTGGCATTCTTTATCTCCGGGGCCGTTTCGCGTTAATCTTCCTGCTTGAGTTCTTCTTGCTCCAGCGCCTGCTCTTCTTCAAAGCGGACGCCATATCTACCGCTCAGGTAATCATACATGTGGTCGGTGAAATGATTGGGGTTAATGAACCCGCGATATTCCGGCTTGATTTCGGAGAGTTGAATCATCAGGTTCGTCTCTCCATTGCGATAGTGGCAATACAGTGACCAGCGCTCGTTGCGCTCCAGCAGGGTGAAATCGGAAGAGATGGAGCCGGAACCATTGCCCACCCGTTCGCGGCGCAATTGCGCGTGATGTGCCAGGTGATGATAGGCCGCATCCAGGTTGTCCACCACAAAACCGATATGGTGCCAGCGACTCGGCAGTCCATCCGAAAGTGGCGCTTTCTCCGTTCCAAACAGGAATAACGCCGTATTGCCGGTTGTCAGCACGGTCTGGTGCCGGTCATCGCGCACAATCGTCATCCCCAGCACCTCGCTGAAAAAAGCCTTCGCGTCTTCTCGATCCGCCATTGTCATCGCGAGGTGGTCGAACCCAAAGTTCGTCCACGTTCTCTGGCCGGCCTCTGCGGTCGCCTTGCTCAATGGGATAGCCTCGATGTGGAACGTGTTCGTCTTGAAATGGGCAACGCTCTCGCCAATGAACATATCTGGAAAGACCTCATCTCCATCCGGCGTGCTGATGCGAATGCGATGTCCGACCAGCAGGCCCGGCGGCAATGCATGTTCAAGCGCCTCGTGATAGATCTCCTGCGGATTGACCTCTACCGGATACGGCTGGTCGTTCACCACCAGCGTCAGGTGTATCTTCTGTTGCTTTGGAGAGGTTTCATGGGTTGATTGTGTCTGGTTGGTCATGTGTAACTCTATCCTTTCATTGTAGTGTCAACACCTTCTATTATATGATGTAGGTGCTTCATCATTGCCAGGCTGGTACGTGGTAAGCAAGGCGGGCGACCGTAGAGTGCGGATTCATCCAGCACGTGGTGCGCCCTTACTACATATTGGAGTAGATATGACGACACTCATTCTTGGACTGGGAGGTAGCTTGCGGCCAGGTTCGGTCACGACCCTTGCGCTGCGCATCGCTTTAGCAGGAGCGGAAGCGGCAGGAGCATCTACAGAGTTGCTCGACCTGGCAACCTTGCCTCTTCCTCTGTTCAATGGTACATATTCACTCGAAGCATATACCTCTGAGGGCCGCGATGCCATCCTGACCTTGCTGAATGCTGTACGCAGGGCGCAGGGTTTTATATTCGCCTCGCCGACTTACCATAACACAATCAGCGGTTCTCTGAAAAATGCGCTCGATTACCTGGAACTATTGAAGGATGATACTCCCCCGCGGCTGGAGGGAAAAGTTGTAGGTTTGATGTCCGTGCAGCTTGGTGTTTCCGGCACCGGAAATCACACCATAACCACCATGCTGCTGGCGGCACGTGCCATGCGGGCATGGGTAGCGCCGACAATGGTGGCAGTACCGGACAGCCGGCAGATGTTTAACGAAGAAGGCCAGCCCTACGATCCAACACTGGCGGTGCGCCTGCATACATTGGGGGCAGAGGTGGCACGTGCCAGCGAGATGTTTGCTGCTCACTGGCGAACCTCGTGATACGAAGGTTAAGCCGATTGACTCATGGTTCGTTCGATGATTCGCCGGGTGACCGGTAGTACACGCATAGACATAGGCAGGTGTGGGATAACAGTGCGCATTCCCCACGTGGATACATCAAAGGCTCTCTGCCGTATATCGCTCCACTCCATGTCATAGATATCGCGTAATGGTTGGGGTAGCAGAGCGCAGGTCAATTGAAAGTTCAGGTGTATCAACGGGCGAAAGACCGGGGGCAGAGGTGGAAAGAGTACCTGTTGAGCGATCCGCCGGGCCTGAGGTGTGGCGGCCAGGCGGTTGCTATGCACCATGTCGTCAACGTATTGTTTCAGATCGTTAACTGTCCTGGGCATATCGCGGGGTTGAAGGCCCAGCAGGTGCGCTACCCTTTTCGATTCCTGGTAATACCGGTCCTGCTCTTCGTAAGAAAGTGGGCCGATGAAGAGCCTGTAGGTCAGCAATACCGTATCGACCAGCGTAGCATGTACCCAGAGCAGCAGTTCTGGATTGCGCGCATCATAGCGACTGCCGCTGCTATATGCTCCGACGTCGAGCGGCAGGGTACCATGCACATGACGATGCAAGCGATTGATGGTTTGCGCGGCCCGGCGCGTCCTTACCGTTGAACCGAAGGTAAGATATTGGCCCAGCGTGAATGTGCGCTCGGTGCGGCCAAAAGGATCAGACATGTAGCTGCTATGCGCGTAGACTCCCATCGCAATCATCGGATGAGCTATCTGCATCAAGACCGCGCGCGCGCCACCCAGTAATACGACCGTTTCGCTGCCGATTCTCCAGGTCGCACTGCCTGGACCGTAGTAGCCATAATCCTTCTTGTTCGCCGGATATTCCATGTTTCTGCTCAGTCCTGGTTTGATGATAACCGTGCTATGCGCTCGTAGAATGATGCGCCCATAAGTTGTTCTGCCTTATCGGGGTCTTCTTTATAGAGCTGCAAGCCGAGCGAGGTTGCTTGTGTGGGAGCCAGTGTCAGGTCTGGACGGCCATCCGCGACCGCCTGAAGAATCTCGGAGGCCACCTGGTCCGGGGTCAGCAGGACTTGAACGCCCATAATCTGCGCCACCTCTCCTTCTTTTTGTACCATCGGTGTATCTACCCAATCGGGGTAGACCGTCGTGATACCCAGGCCGCTATTGTACCATTCGGCCCGCAGCGCTGAGGCGAAACCACGTACCGCCCATTTACTTGCGCAATAGCCCGAGAGGAAAGGCACGCCAAGTTTACCCGCGACCGAGCTGAGGAAGACAAAATGCCCGGCTCCTTGCTGGCGCATATAAGGCAGCGCTGCATGCGTGCAAATATAGGTTCCCATGAAATTGATATTCATCAGGGTCTGCATTTGACTCACTGAAAACGAGTCAATCGGACCACCCGCGCCGATACCGGCTGAAGTCACGACCAGGTCAATGCGTCCAAAATTCGTGGAGGTCTGTCGCATCAGCTCCTCCACCTGCTCCTCGTTTGTTACATCGGTCACCATTGTCAGTATTCCACCTGCCCTGGTAGTGGCCGGTTGCTGTTGACGTAACTGCTCTTCCGCCTGTTGCAGGCCCTGGCTATTTATATCCGCCAGCACGACATGCGCGCCCTTGCTTCGCAATGCTTTTGCCGTCGCGAACCCAATGCCGCTGGCCCCACCCGTGATTACTGCCACTGCGCCCTCGAAGTTCGTCAATGCCATTACGATATACTCCTCTCGGTTAAGTCTGGGGTCATAAAATCTTCTCGAAAAGAATCTTACCCCGCTCTAAGAATGGTGTCAAATGAGCGAGACCCGCGGCAGAGCTATTTAAAAGTCGAGAGACCGAGCTTGATTTTGTCGGAGTCCCTTGTAAAGTTGACCGCACTTGACTCGACTTTTAAATAGCCCTGGACCCGCGGAATTGGCACTCTAGAACAAGAGAGCGATACTCCCTGGCATAAGAAAAGGGACGAGTACCTGGATACGTCGTCCCTTTTCTTATGCGCCCTGGCAATGTCATTCTGAGCGCAGCGAAGAATCTGAAAGGACGATGACCTGGCCAGGCCGTCGTCCCTTTCCTTATGCCGGAGAGTAACTACTGCTGTTGAGGCGGCATCTGTTGTGGATACTGCGCTTCGGGCAGATCATATTGCTCCTTTGGCTGTCCGTGTTGTGGGTATTGATGTTGCTGGCCTCCTTCCAGGTATGTTCCTTGAGCCGGAGGTGGCTGCATCGGCTGGTATCCCTGCTGGTAGGATTGATAGGGTGCCTGCTCCTGCTGGTAAGGTTGCTGGTAGGGTTGTTGATAAGGCTGCTGGCCAGGCCGGGTCGCGGCAAAAAGCCCCATTCCAAGCAATCCTGCTAGAATCGGTGCGGCCAGCGAACCCAGGATGGCGGAAATTCCTGCCCCCACGACAAACCAGATCCACGAACCGGTAATGAAGAATAATGCTAGAATAATCATCCACAAAAAGCCATATAAGCTACCATAAACAGCTCTTGGGTTAAGCGAACCAATCGAACCAATCAGAATACTGAATGCCAGGCCAATGAACAGGAAAGCCAGAAATCCGTTGCCACCAAACGTGTTCTGAAAGAAGAAACCAAGCGCAAGAAAAATGAGAAAAATGCCGCCTGCCGCCCCGCTTAGGGGCCCACGGTAACGCCTGTAATACATAACGCTATCCCTCCTGATTATAAAGAGATGGACTTCATGCAATAAGCATGGATGAGACAATCGTTTCTAATTCTATTGTAAACGATTGTCTCACATAAAAGCATGTATCTAAAGACATATTCCTGTCATGTAATCGAATATGACCTGCTAGCTCCAAAGTCACGCCTCTTGCAAGTTATTCTCATGTTCCAATTAGCTGGCCTCGCTATCCAGCACGAAGCGTAACAATGTTTCTCTTTTTGTATACGCGGCAGCCGGAGGATGGTTGATGTAGAGATGGGTTACAGCGCGCCGAATTGCCTCGCTTTGACGGCAGCCAGGGAAGCGAGTTGGGCATTATCTCGAGCCAGACGTCCGTCCGGCAGTAGAACCCTTACAATCGTAAATCGATCAGCGCCTTTCGGATGCCGGTTAAAGCCTCACTGATGTGCTCGGCTTCCAGACCGTAATGAGTCACGGCCCGTATCCTACCCTCGCCGATGTGGCCCATCAGCACGCCGTGTTCCTTCGCTTTTGCCACAAATTGTTCTGTCTCCTCCTCAGTCAGAGGCTCCTGCTCATTACGACGAACCGAGAAGATTACCATATTTGTCACCACGCGTTCCGCATCGACGGCAATCTGGGGATATTCGGCCAGGCCGTATGCCAGCTGCTTGCAATGTGCATGATCCTCGGCCAGCCGGTCTACCATCTGCTCCAGCGCCACAATACCCGTTGCCGCGATGATACCAGCCTGCCTCATGCCACCACCCATCAGCTTGCGCATACGGTGTGCGCGGCGTATGAAGTCTCGACTGCCAACTACCATAGAACCCACGGGCGCGCTCAGTCCTTTCGAGAGGCAAAACATGACCGAATCGACCGTGCGCACAAGTGTGCTAACGGGTATTCCAAGTGCGATGGCGGCATTGAAAACACGCGCGCCGTCCATATGAACCGCGACACCTCGCGCGTGCGCCAGGCCGGTCAGCGCCTCAACCTCGGCGACATCTAGCACAGTTCCACCGCAACGATTATGGGTATTTTCGATACACAGAAGGGCGGTAGCCGCTGTATGCTCATCGCTGCCGTCAGATATGCCAATACGAATTTGATGCAAATCTAGCATGCCGTTTTTGTCGGTCGCCACAACATGCCGGGGTGAGCCGCCAATTGTTGACGCGCCGCCCAATTCATGGTGATAAATATGCGATTGATCGCCAACGATAAACGCTTCGCCTCTAGCTGTATGGGCCATTACCGCCGCCGTATTGCCCATCGTACCGCTCGGCACGAGCAATGCGGCTTCTTTACCCAGGCGCTCCGCCGCCATTTCTTGCAGGCGATTCACTGTAGGGTCTTCTCCATATACGTCATCTCCCAACTCGGCGCGGTACATCGCCTCACGCATGGCCGGGGTCGGCAAAGTCACTGTATCGCTACGTAGATCAATCATCATAAAGGCCTCCTTACTTTCTTTTATCATAAAGCCGTTTCTTGAACGTTCACGCTTCCCACATAGGCGCACTCACTATAAAGCGGGCACACATTGCACGCGGGTCGTTGTGCATGGCAGATTTGCCGCCCATGCCGGATCAGGTTGACATGCAAAGGATAAACCCACTCAGGAGGGGTCATTTTTCCAATGATGATATGTGCCTGCTCCGCATTCACTTTTGGCCCGATGAGTCCGAGCCTGCGTGAAACCCTGAATACGTGCGTGTCAATTGGTATAACCGGGCGGTTGAGGTTAAACATGAGTACGCACGCTGCGGTTTTGGGTCCGACACCAGGAATGCTGCGCAAATATGACCATGCTTCTTCTGAAGTCCGCTTCGTCAATTCATCGAAGAGGAATTCGGCAAGCGATTTTGCGCCGCCCTGAGCCTGCTGTCTTTCAGTTAACGTTAATAGAGCATCTTGAATACGCGGCGCTTTAATGTTAGCTAATCCTCCTGAGCGAATGGCCTCCGCTACTGCCTCTGTTGGGGCATCGCGTACCTCCTCCCAGGTAGGAAACGTAGTGACGAGCTGTTGATAGGCTCGTTCTGAATTGATATCGGAGGTGTGCTGCGAAAGAATAGTACCGATCAGGCCGCCGAGCGGATCATAATCCGGTTCGTTTTTCGGTTCGCCATAGGTAGCGATTAGCAATTCATAGACGCGAGCTAAGTGAATCGTCGGAGTAATTGATGCTGGCATTCCTTTTCCTTATCACGTGGTTGATGATATGCTACTATTCTATTGTTGCCCTCTTCCAGATGCAAGAGGCGTCCTCTGAAATTATGTAGGTAATTTTACTGAGTTGTAGTTCGATATTGCTCGGTAGAATAAGCTTCTCTAGCCTGTAGAGGGGCAATAGCGGGCTGTTTTGCATTGTTGCTTCCTTGACAATAGGAATTTGTATACGCTATATTCTTATTGGTGGTTTACCATTAGGGGATGAGTAAACAAATTCAAAAAATCATTGTCAGGCAAATACGTAGTAATTCATTGCCATCTGAGGCATCTATCTAGCCGCTATCTCTGTATATATTCAAATTCCTGTCTTTTCATGTATTTCACCGGGCATAATTGAAAACCTGGATGGACTCCAGGCTCGTGGTTTTATGATCTTACCGGCAGCCCTACTATGGCTGTGGCCTGCATCTCTGTAGAGGAGAGTTGTTTTCATAGTGTAGCCTCGCTTCTCTTGACGGAACAGGGGGTACGTCATGGTAAACGGAATTACCGCGCTTGCGCCGTATTCAACGGGGGGAGCCCTTCTCCATTTTCCTCATCCGCCGGACAGGGAAGCCAGGTGTGATATTGTCCCCGTAGTGCGTGTTTGAGTAGCATTGAGATCACAGCGTCTGTGTTTCTCGGCACTCAATTAAGATTGGCGTTGCACAAACACAAGGAGATGACTATGGCAAACTGGTTCGATCAAGTAACCAAAACCCTGGCCGACAGGAAGCTGGACCGCCGTCAAGCGATGAAGACCATCGCGGGCACCGTAGCAGGCGTGGCACTCGCATCGTATCTGCCTGAAACCGCGCTGGCGAAGGTGAAGAAACACGGGTGTTCGGTGCAAGCGTGTGGTACCTACACGAACTGCCCCAAGGACAAGAACACCAACTGCTACTGCTTTGCTCAGCTCAACGGTAGCGCAGGCTGCGGATGCGACTATGCTTGCGGCTCTGCCCCGCAGTGTATTAATGGCACCCAGTGTCCTAAGGGCTATTACTGCTCGATCACCTGCTGTGGCACCATGGACTGCGTCCAGAAGTGTAACAAGACCTGTACACTGAGTTCGAGTCATGTGGGCAAGACGGCTTCCGGCCACTAGTTTTTCGGCGTTGCGCAATTACGTATTGAACTTCAATGCGTAATAGTGCGGGGTGCAATAACGCACCCCGCACTCCTGCTCAAAAACAGCGTAGCTATTTTTGCCACCGTCAGGAGGTTTCATCTATGAGCATTTTGCTCCTGGTAGCTCGATGGTTACTCGCAGTGGTTTTTGTCGTGGCAGCTCTGGCAAAACTTGCCGACCTTAGAAGATCACAAAAGGCTATGCGTGACTTTGGGATCCCGGCTCCTCTTGCTGCGCCACTTGGGATACTGCTTCCTTTCGCCGAACTTGCTATAACCATTGCGTTGATAGTGACACCAATTACATTCTATGGAGCAATCGGTGCCCTCGCATTGCTCGCCCTTTTCATCATAGTTATCAGCGCGAATCTCTCACTTGGCCGTACACCGGACTGTAATTGTTTCGGGCAACTGCATTCGGAGCCAATCGGCGCGTCTACGCTGATCCGCAACGTGATCCTTGCTGTGATTGCCGGACTGGTCGTCTGGCAAGGAGCCGCATATGGCAATGTAGGTGCGGATACGGTCGCCTTGATCTCCACGCTTTCGGCTTTCGAGGTGTTCGTGTTGATTATCTTGATTGTCCTGGCGGCAGTCGTTGCTCTGGAAGGCTGGCTCCTGGTGCAGGTAATGACGCAGCAAGGAACTATGCTGACCCGCATTGAAACGCTCGAAGGGCAAGCCGGTATTGGAGAGACCGGTCAGAAGCCAGTTATTGGACTACCAGAAGGTGAAGATGCGCCTGACTTTGCTCTACCCGATATCTTCACCGGGCGGATAATCACACTCAAGGATCTGCTGCCGAGCGATAACAGTAAAAAACCGGTGGCACTCACTTTCTCTTCTCCCAACTGCGGTCCCTGCAAGGCCATGATCCCTGATTACGTAGAATGGACTAAAAGATATGGCCATAAGGTTACGATGGCCATGATCACCCAGGGTACTGTTGAGGAGAATGTTGCTAAATTTGCCGAATTCGATGAGAAACCCCTCGTGCTTTTACAGCAAGATATGGAAGTCGCCCAGGCATATGGAGTGCGTGGCACACCTTCGGCAGTCGCAATCCGCTTCGATGGTTCAATTCATGGTGAAATGGCTCAGGGGGAGGGTGACATTAAAATTCTCCTGACAGAATTGACAACCGATTATTCGATGCCTCAAACCAATCCTCTTCTGGAGCCTAATCGTCCGACAGATGGTAGGGCATTTCCAACACCGCCAGAAATCGGTGAACCTGCTCCCGACCTGCTCATGCTGGATTTTCAAGGCAACCTTCACAGGCTCTCTGATTTCCGTGGCTCTCCAACCCTGTTGCTCTTCTGGAATCCAGGCTGTGAATTCTGTGGCATGATTAAGCAGGATGTGCTCGCCTGGGAGAAAAAAACACCCAAAGGCGCGCCGCAACTGGTCATTGTCTCTACAGGTGGCACCGCTAAGGACAACGATGTAGGCTTCCGCTCGCTCATGATCCAGGATGATACTCCCAGTCCTTTCAGCATCCTGCGCTGGTTCAAAGTGCCTATGACCCCTGGCGGCATTCTTCTCGATGAGAATGGCGTCGTACTCGCCAAAGCGGAAGGCGCTATTGAGGTAATGGAGTTGTTCAAGCCCGTTAAAAGAAAGGGCAAACTGGCAACTGTATAGGAGCTGCGGCCTTTCCATTAGTATCACTGCTACAAGGATACGGTTGAAGTGGTAACTTGCATTATAGCGGCAGGTTGCCACTTTTGCTTTTTTGGCGAAATCGTAGATAACGATAACATCATCAATTATAATGAGGTGAAATTACCGACGTTCCCCTTGCAGGCGCGTTTGCCCGCGAAGGCTCCTGTTACTAAAGATAGGCTTCTCGCGTCTTTAGTAAGACAGGGAAACTATCTGAGAGAAACTGTGACAGTATAATATGCAGAATCATCATGTGTTGTTGGATGAGGCGAAAGCGGTTTTACAAAGGAATACCATAACGGTTACCGTTGATGGAAAACTCTATGAACGAGTCATTCCATCAAGAGATTACTATGTGCATCAATGGCTCTGGGATACCGCTGGCGTCGCTATGGGGCTTGTGCATGTAGATGAGCAGGCCGCTTTTAATGAATTGCTCTCATTAGTTGCCGGGCAGTGGAACAACGGGTTAATCCCGCACATCATTTATAATCCAGGCGAATCGAGATATTATCCTCCTGCCTCCCAATGGCAAACCGGCAGCTTTACTAGAAACGGCGTAAAAACGTCGGGTATTACCGATCCTCCACTATTGGCAATAGCTGCTGAATATGTTTATAATCATAGTTCCAATGAGCAGAAGAAATCGGCTTTTATCAAGTCGATACTGCCATCCCTCGTGGCGTACCACGATCACCTGAAACGCTACCGCGATCCAGAGGTGTGTGGATTGCTGACCATTGTGCATCCATGGGAATCGGGAACCGATGACTCTCCCCGCTGGGACAGCGTACTGAAACACATTGATCTGAACGCTATTCCGTCGCAGGTCAAGGCGGATGTTGACCAGAATAGAAAAGATATACGATACCAGGATTCTCAAGAACGACCTACTCACGCAGATTATTACAGGTATATCTACCTGATAGAACTCTTCAAAAGTCTTGACTGGGACTATACAAAAATTGTGCGGCAATCCCCATTTGCGGTAAAGGATATTTTCTTTAATTCGATCTGGCAAAGAGCTAACGAGGCTCTTGCCGCCTTACTTGACACATATGGGAATGCGGAAGCGGCTAACACATACCGGCAATGGGCTCAAGAAACACGTCAGGCTCTCGCAGGCACCTGGGATGCGGCAAATCAGCAGTATTGTGATATCGATGTGACGCAAGGCAACCGTCGCGCAATTGTAGCTCCAACTATTGCTATGTTCATGCCATTCTATGCGGGAGCAGTGACAGATCATCACCTGGACGTTTTATTTCATCGCCTCACGCAGCCCGAAGAATTCTTTACCGCCTATCCCGTAGCCTCAACGGCAGTTAACAGCCAGTATTTCGAAAAAGAGCGCTATTGGCGAGGCCCGACCTGGCCAATCACTAACTATTTTATTATCGAGGGCTTAAAAAAGTACAAAGCGAAACACACGAATCTGGGACAGTGCGCGGATATCATCACCGCCAGAACTATCGAGATGATCGAGGACAACGGGTTCTGGGAATATTTTGATCCAATCGATGACGGAACAAAACCAGGTGCGAAGGGAATGGGTTTTAGCTCATTCAGTTGGACCGCGGCAATTCTAATTCAGCTGTTAAACATGACAAAATAATATGCGGTGAAAAGGCACTCCGGCACTCTGTCATTCTGAACGGAGCGAAGAATCTCTCCGTCCAGGAATCAGATTCTTCGCTCCGCTCAGAATGACAGGGGTGGGTGCTTTCCTGATGCATTACGATTGATCAGCCCCCTTATGTCCTGCTCGACGCTTCCCCATAAAAGATGTTAGAATGCCAGCAGATGATAAAGTAATTGGCATAGGGGAACATACCTTTTTGATTAAAGGGGAGACAACATGTACATCGATCAAACGTTGTTACAATTTTTAGATGATCTTAGCTCCTCGAAACCAACACCTGGAGGTGGCTCCGCATCTGCGGTAAGCGGAGCTATGGGCGCTGCGCTGGCCAGTATGGTGTGCCGCCTCACACTCGATAAGGATGAATACGCCGGTGTGCGCGAGGAAATCGCGACATTACTGGAGCGGACCGAGAATCTACGGCAGCGCTTTCAGCAGCTTATGCAGGAGGATATCGAGGCTTACGGCAAGCTCTCAGAAATCTTCAAGCTGCCGCGCGAAACAAAAGAAGAACGTGCGGCACGCAGCCGCGCCATTCAGGAGCAACTTGCCCAGGCCGCGCTGGTACCGCTTGAGGTAACTGAGGCCGCAGCCGAATTGATGCAGGCTTGCCTGCGTATCTCCGAGATTGGCAACACAAGGGTACTCAGTGACATCGCTACCGGCGCCATGTTGGCCTCCAGCGCGGGAGCTGGGGCAGCCTGGATGGTACGCATCAACTTGCAATCAATGAAAGACCTTGAAAAGGTGACGCTCCTGGGAGAACGCCTCAGCGCCGCTCTTGATCAGATTACAGATGCCAGCCAGCAGGTTACGACGATAGTAGGGAGCAGAACGTGACGGCGCAAATTATAGATGGGCGAGCGATGGGGGCGGAGATCAAAGACGAGCTAAGGGCGGATATTCACCGCTATGTTGAGGTACGAGGACGGCCACCAGGATTGGTCATTGTGCGGGTAGGAGGTGATGCGGCATCAGGAGTCTATAGCAGGGCCATCCTTCGCCTCGCCGACCAGGTTGGATTGCACGCGACGCTCGAACAACTACCTGAATCCATATCGTCTGAAGAGTTGCGGTCAACGCTGCTTGAACTCGATAAGGATGAAAGCACACAGGGCATTATTGTTCAAATGCCCTTACCTGAACATCTTTCGCAGCATATGGTCGCCGATACGGTGATTTCCACTAAGGATATTGACGGCATCAGCCCGCGTAGCGCGGGAAACCTGTTTCTTGGTCTGCCCAGTTTTCTCCCTGCCACTGCCGCATCCGTTATGGAGATTCTTGAACGCACCAGGACTCCGCTCAATGGCAAACGCGCCGTCATCATTTCTCGCAGCAACGTGGTCGGCAAACCGCTGGCGATGATGCTCTTACAAAAAAATGCTACGGTGACCGTCTGTCACTCGCGCACTACCAATCTCTCATGGTACACCCGGCAGGCTGATGTGCTGGTCGCAGCCGCCGGTCACGCCAATATGATTACCGGTGACATGGTTCGTCCTGGGGCCGTCGTTATCGATGTCGGGATTAATGAACTGCCTCAAGGTGGCATTGTGGGCGATGTCGATTTTACCTCTGTCCGTGAAGTAGCCGGGGCGCTGACCCCAACTCCCGGCGGCGTCGGCCCATTGACCAATATACTCTTGCTCAAGCAATGCGTAAAGGCCGCCTGGCAGCAAGCCCGTCAAGAGCCAGGTGACATGTAGGGGCGTACCCTTGAGGTCGCCCGCGATTCGTTTAAAACCCCCTTGAAATGGGTTTGGGATCATACCCAGGCAGGAAACAGTCCCTTGAGGTCACCCACTTTCGCTCATCTTCTCGTAAATCAGTCTAAGCCATGCCCTATATTGCCTATATGTTCTCCGTGGGCCGGACCGACAGTCTGCAAGGTCAGGCGCCCGGGGTATATTGTGTCACTGAGTGGCATTGCCACAACCAGTACGCCATTGCCGTAAGTCACGTTGGCATGTTCTCCATCGACGGTATTGGGCAGCTTGATCTCGCGGTGATAGTCGCCAACGCTCCATTCATCGATGAGCAATTCTTTCACATCCTTAAGTAGCCCTCGCAGCGCTCCATGCAAAACCAACACGCCGTTCTGCGTGATTTCGACCAGAATATCCTCCGGTTCCATACCGGGCATCGGCGCGGCAACCATTAAACGATCGGGAGTGCGGTACATTTTTATCGGAATCTGTTGGATTTTCCCCTCTTCTTGCATGTTCTTCTGCTCCTGTACGCTCAAAAATTGAGTGAAAGCTGAGTGGGTAGTAGTTACTCTCCCTCATTTGGTTTTTGTACTCCACCATGGCCTGTATATCCCATTTCCATGCTCTCTTGCCAGGCAGTGCCCGATTCTTGACCCGGAGAGGGAGCATATTCCCCTGGGCGTTCTTGCGGTTGGTCGGCGGGAATAAATTGTCCCGATTGTTGCTGATTCCTGTCAGGAGGAGACGAGGCCGATGAACTCTGAGCAGCACCTGGTTGGTAACCTGTCGCCTGCAAAAAATTCGCTATAACCCTATCACGCGTGGTACCGGCAGCTTCAGCCGCCTGGTTTAGGTCGTCCATCGTAATATTGCGGCTATCCCCATGATCATCGTTCGGCTTGCCACAGCCACAAGTGAGACACATAACGCTATCCTCCTGTATGTCTAAAAGAAAGTCAGATGTGGTTTCACAAAAGTCTCACGTTTTTTCTTGCTTTTAAGTTTCATGACCACTGGCTTCTTCCCATCTATTCGCATCACATCACGGCTTGAGTCCGAGCAAAGAAATATGCTATGCTTCTATAGAAAGAGCGGCGCGTAGTACAGGCTTTGTTCATGTGGTCACAGGAGGAAACATGAAAATTGCGATTGGCAGCGATGAACGCACCCATCTGACCGACATGCTGATCGAAGAGCTACAGAAACGCGGGCATGACCTGATCCTCTTTGGCCCGCTCGCAGCGGATGATCCCGACGCAGACTGGCCCCAGACAAGCAGTAAAGCGGCGAAGGCAGTAGCCCAGGGGGTGGCAGACGAGGGTATCGTTTGCTGTTGGACGGGCACCGGAGCTTCGATTGCTGCCAACAAAGTGCCAGGCATTCGTGCCGCTCTCTGCCACGACGCCGAAACCGCTCGCGGCGCGCGCATCTGGAATCATGCCAATGTACTTGCGCTTAGCCTTCGGGCTACATCGGAACCCATGGCTAAAGAGATACTGGATGCCTGGTTCGCCACTCCCTATTCCGAGGATGAGTGGAACAGGCAGCAGATTGAGCGAATCAGCCAGCTAGAGGCGCGTCATGAGTAATGTTTTTAGCTTCTAGCGAGAGATTCTTCGCTTCGCTCAGCATGACATGCCCCCGCGGAGGCATGTCATGCTGAGCGCAAGAAGCCGAAGCCCTGAGCAACGAAAGGGAAGAATCTCTCGCCAAAGAGAAAGAGGAAAAATGATGGATATCCTGCTGATTGGAGCACCAGGAGCCGGCAAAGGGACACAGGCGGAGAAGCTTTCTCAACTCTTCTCGCTTCGCCATATCGCCAGCGGAGACCTGTTCCAGAAAGCTTTTGAAGAGCAAACGGAACTGGGGTTAAAAGCGCGTAGCTATGTTGATCTGGGCGAACTCGTCCCCGATGAAATCACTATTCCCATGGTGATGCGTCACATCGAGGAACCGGAGAGTTCGCAAGGTGTGGTGTTGGATGGCTTCCCGCGCACACTGGCCCAGGCGCAGAAGTTGGATGAAGAACTGGCGCGTCTCAACCGGCAGATCGACCTGGCCATCCATCTCAAGGTTTCTCGCGAGGAGCTACTCCAACGACTTGCCGGCAGGCTCTTCTGCAAGGCAAATCAGCACGTGTACCACACTAAATTTCGCCCCCCGGCAGTGGCAGACAGGTGTGATCTGGATGGAAGCAAGCTCTATCAGCGCGCTGACGATGCCGGAGAAGCCATGCGCAGGCGCCTCGTCATCTACTTCAACGAAACCGTCCAGTTGCTTGACTACTATAGTCGGAAGAATAAGCTGCGAGAGGTGGACGGTGATCAGTCCATCGATCTTGTGAATCAGTCGCTCAAAGACATCATCAATAACTATATGGAGGAGAACGCGAAGGCGTAAGGAGATTGCATCCATGACCAACATCTTTCAGGCGCTTGCCAATGAAGAAAAATTGACCGATGAACTATTCGCATTCATTACCGATGATAATGCGGATCATCGAAACGAACGTGCCATTATCAGCGTTCTGCACGAGGTCATCCCCCAGATGGTCTCGGTCGCCGAGTGCATGATTATCGATGGCGTCAATGAGCGACACTATGTCGCTGATTATGTACACGCCGTCTTAAGCGGCGAAGGGATTATGGACTGATTCACCCAAGGAGAATTTTATGAGTAATTCAGAGGTTCAGGAGCAGCAGGCTGCTCCTGATTTTATACTTCCCGCAGTTGGGAATTCGGATGTTGTAAAAAATGGCCAGGTACACCTGCAGGAACTGAGAGGACATCCGGTTGTTCTTTACTTTTATCCAAAAGATGACACCCCGGGTTGTACAAAGGAAGCGTGTTCGTTTCGCGATGCCAATCGTGAGATGCAAAAACGCGGCGTCATTGTTCTGGGTGTCAGTACCGATGACGTGCGTTCGCATCAGAAATTTGCCGGTAAATACGATTTGCCTTTTCCATTGCTCTCCGATACGGATACTGCTGTCTCGAAGCTCTACGGCGTTTATGGCGAAAAGAACATGTACGGTAGAAAGTACATGGGCGTTAACCGTGCCACTTTCTTGATCGATAAAGATGGCATTGTGCGCAAAATCTGGCCAAAGGTCAACCCGGATGGGCATGCTGGTGAAGTACTCGAAGCCGTCGATGCGCTGAAACTATGATGTAGCTGAGAGGCTCCTTCAATTCGTGAAGTAAATAGTGATTGCATACGGTTTTCGCAAGCTCTCATGAGCAATAGTGATTGACTATAAAATGAAAGACGAATTTGAAAGGAGCCTCTCTAATGATCAAGCTGAAATCTGGCGAGCAGCGCTTGTTGCTCTGCGCGTCAACCGGTCTTGTGCTCATAATGTTGCTGGCGGCCTGTACTTTTGGCGGCAGTAGCGGAAATTCAGCGAAACCAACCCCAACACCTACTCCCAGACCCACCCCCTCACCAACCCCAACGGCTCCTCCACTGGTAACTTATAGCGGAAATGGTTTTACCATCGGTTATCCCCAGGGATGGAAGGTGACACCGCAGGGAAACAATGCCATTCAATTTGCTGACCCTTCTGGCATTTATAAATTTGCTGTGGCCGTTACGCCGAATCCAGAAGGGGTGCTCACTCCAGAGCAACAACTTGCAGCTGCTCTGAGCGCGGGCAACTCAAATTTGAAAAATCCTCAACCGGTGAATGTCCCTGCCACCACAACAGTTGGGGGCGATACATGGAGCCAGAAAGCTGAAACTGGAAATACGACTGTCAATGGTCAAAATACCACCGTCCAATTAGTAGCTCTTGCTGATAACCATCCGGCGAATTCCCCTTCGACTAAATCATATCTGATTGCGTATGGCACCGGCCAGGCCATTTTCCAGGCCGCAAATACGACCTACTTCCAGCCCATGTTGCAATCATTCAGGTTTAGCTAAGTTTCAGTTGCTTTCCCTGTCACGGCATCTCTATTTACTGAGATTTAACCAACGTATCGTGATAAAAGCAGGAAGTGGCGAAGGAATGATTTTTTAAGGAGGTATGTTTTCATGTGGCTCTGGAAAAAAGAAAAAGAATACCAGTTGACTCCAGTTCCATCCTACATACGCGAGTACCTGACTCCACAGGAAAAGCGAAGATTGAGCGAGCGGCGCGAACGCCTGAGCATATACTCTGAGTTTGTGTGCGGGCCAGAAGAGCGCAGGCTCAGATTCTTGCGCTGGCTGGTGCAAGAGGGCAAGCTGCAAGGGGATACACTCTAGGAAAACGAAAATGATTTCAACTCCGACTCCTGACAGGGCGCACCCTTGCGGTCACCCTGGCTTGCCGGTAATGGGAGTCGTTCAACTCTGTTCATCTATCTGCTTTAATTCCTCCGTGATCTTCTGCCTTTGCATACGACGCTTGCGGGCTCGTTCTATGATCGCCTTTTCTGTATCATTGGCAGGCACAAGCGGAGGTACAGGCGTTGGTTTGCGATTGGCGTCCAGAGCTACATAAATGACGTAGCTGCTGGCAATATGGCGAACATCCCCCGTGATTAAGTCTTCGGCCATCACTTCTACGCCCACTTCCATGCTGGTGCGTCCGACATAGTTCATTTCGCAGTTGATAGAAACAACGTTGCCGATGTAGGCGGGAGCCAGAAAATCGAACGCCTCTACTCGTGCTGTGACCACAGTGGGATTCTGACTGTGTTTGATCGCTACAATAGCTGCCGCCTCGTCAACCATGCGCATAATCACACCTCCATGCACATTACCATGCGCATTCGCGTCGATCAGCTCCATAAGCCGGCGCGTGGTACTTCGCGAGTACGCGATACTCCTCCCCTGCGTCACATCGACTTCAGGAAAAGCCTGCTGCCTGTTTGCCAGTTTCTCGAATGGATTCATACCGCTTTCTTCACCTCAAGAACATATGCTTCTCTAACTTTTCTCTATTATGCCACCCTGGTAGCAACCTTTCCAATGAAGCTCTCCATTTTTAGGTGCATAGCATCCTGGCAATGAAGCCGTCAAACTCAATAACGAGGAAGCGGCAAGAAACTAATAGCGAGTGGTGAAATGGGTCATATGACACTCATCTATTGCATTGAACATGACGTAAGCTCTATGCGAGGTACTCTCTCAGCTCTATTAGAATACGCGTGTATTATTCATTTGTATTATTCAAGATGAGTTTGCCTCTCTTGAGGGGCAGATTCATTCAAAGGAAGTGTCATATGACCCAGATGTCTGTATCGCACTGTGATAGTTGCGGTTTGACAATCAATCCGCAGGCGGGGGAGAATTGTCCTCGCTGTGGCTATCCGGTCGATCCTTCAAAAGAAGAGCAATTTCTAGAGGCAGCAATACATGATCTTCAACGTGTTGCCAGGTACGGAGGAGCTAATCTCACCGTCGCCGGACTGATACAACGTTATCAATCCCGCCTCAACTACTTGCAAGTTTTCGGGACAAAAGCCGCTATAGCCACTACTGCTCCAATCCTTTCAGTAGAAGGTGGGCCGGCCAATATGCCATTGACGAACCCATTTGCAACTCCCGTGCAGGAGGTTGCAATCGGACCGGTTTCGCCTCCAACTTCAACTTCACCGGTTCCAGAGCCGGCCGGCGAAAGACCTCGCGGCGTCTTTTCCTGGCGGGCGTTCTTTGCGGATCAGGCCATCAATATTGTTGCCTCGCTCGGCGCATTTCTGATACTTGTAGGCTCACTCAGTTTCGTCGTTACTACCAATAACCCCTGGAGTTCCTTCCTTATCCTGTTTATTGTCCAGGCAGTTTTCGGCAGCACCGGTATTATCACATATCGTTACCCCACCTTCCGCGTCGTTGCGATCATTTACACCGTCATCTTCGCGCTCCTGGTTCCACTGGTCAGCTTCTCTGCTTACAGATTAGCCGCGGGAAATCTGATCCCGCTCAGTGTGCCTACGTTAGTGGCTATTGCAGCCATCTATGCCGCCGTTGTCTATATCCTGCTGGCAATCTATCAACGGGCAACGACATTTGCTTACCCAGGCATGGCATCTCTACTCCTGGCAGACCTTGCCATTGCCGATGCCTTTCATGCTGGCGTCTGGTGGTGGCCCAGCGCCCTGATGGTACTGGCTTTTCTAACGATCATCTCTATCCATCCTACCTCTTACAACCGGCTTTTTAGTGACAGGACCGCTGTGCTGCTTATTCCAGTGCGCGTTTTGATGTATACGATAGTTATCGTCGCGGTATGCTTCATTTTCTCTATTCTGCTGCTTTCCAACGCAAATCTCTTTCCTACAGGGCAGGCAGCCGAAGTGCGCTATTCAATCCTGGTCATGTCGCTGCTCCTCTTGTTGTGGACCTCCCTCGCGCTCTGGCTAAGCGGGCAGACGAAATGGACATTGCTCATTGCATACCTGTTCCTGGCAAGCGTGCTAGCCTTTTGCTATGCCCTCGGTTTGCAGCCAATAGGATACACACTGGCTCTTACCGGCCTTGCCCTTTTCTATCATGGCATTAGTCGTTTCGCGAATCGCAGACTCCAGCCATTTGGCCTCCTGAGTATTGGTTTGGATCAGCTCGCGCTGGTGCTGGCATTTATCCTACCTTTTATCGCCTCACCATGGTTACTCTTCCAACTCCTGTTTAGAGCGTATGGCGTCTCTACCGACGCGCCTTTTGTTTTCAAGGCAAGCTGGCAGACGGTAGCGGAACTGCTTGCAGTAGGATGTGGACTTCTCCTTACAGTAAGCATCACCTTCAGGCGAGCTGGCTTGCGTAAAACGCCGGTCAAAGCTGCCTGGTGCTGGTTGCTCCTCCTGACCGGCTTCTTGCTCACTTGTGAGTACAGTATTGTAGTGCTCGCGCTGAATATCACTCCAGCGTGGCCTTTCTTTGGCCTGGCACTTGTTCTGGTCGCTTCCACTGTCTTTGTTCGCCGGCGTATAGGGGCAGCATGGGCTAATCCCCTGGATGTCGCCGCATTGATCGAAATGGTTTTTACCCTGATCCTTAGCCTGACTTTGAATGAAAACGCTATCATCACACTATTGCTCCTCTTTGCCGCGCTGACATACGCTGTTCTGATCTACCAGCGCCGTTCAGAATGGCTATTCTTGCCGCTCGTTTTTGCGATCCTGGCATTACCACCTCTTGAAAGCCGTCCAATTGTGATGCTGGTCATGGGCGTAGTGCTGCCACCCGCATCTGTCGCTGTTCGTCGCTTCATCTCTGAAAGAAGGAATGTTTCTCAGCCCGGTCAAACCTCGAATATGCGGCTGACAGGTTTGTGGGAATGGCCACTGCTGGGTATAGCATTGCTCTATAGCATCGTCTTCTCGATACATGACATATATGCTGCTACAAGTACTGTGCAGGAGGTAGCGGGCCTGGCATTTCCTGTCGGGGTGGAGATTGCCCTCCTGGCGCTCAGCTGGTATGGATCTGCCGCTGCCGCACGGGTAAAAGTATGGCTCATCCCATCTATAGTTTTTGCCCTCGGCGCTGTACTTATCCCCAGCAATTCTTTCTGGGCACTGGTCGTGCTGACGCCGCTGACTGCTTTACTCGCTATGGGAATCAATCGTTTTGCGGGCAGAGATTGGGCGTTGCCATTAGCGATTGTAGCCATTCCTGGCGCTGTGATGACCGGTTACACGGCAGGGATACAGCATCACCAGTCAATATTGCCCTGGGTACTGCTGGGTTATGCCGTACTTGCTCTGCTCATCATGCTGGTGGAGCGCTTGCCTGAAAAGCTCGTGTTTCCGGTAGCTCTGGTAGCCTGGAGCATTGCTGTCTGGCAGCCGCCTCTATCAAATGTCCAATTGATGATTTCCTATAGCCTGCTGTGCGCGCTGATCTTTGCGTCACAATACATCTGGAGAGTAATTCCACCGGCAGCCAACAGAATTCCTGCGCCGGTTGTACACACTGTCCTTGGTATAGGTGGACAGGTAGTAGTCATACTCTACATTATCGCGCAGGGTGGGCTTTTTGCCAGTTCCGGGCTGCTGGCACATGTTGGGGCCGGGGCGCTGCTCGAGTTGGCAATCCTGCTGTTCTGGTATGGAAGTGTGCATAGCGGAAATATCAAGCGCCTGCTTGCCACTGAAAGCGATGCAGGGAAACGCGAAGCACGCCTATCCCAGGCCATAAGAGTGCGTCACTGGTGCAATTACGGAGCCGGATTACTGCTTGCATTGGTGGTCAGCTGGGAGCTTTCGGCATTTCACCAGACCCGGCTTGACCTGTTATCCATTGCTCCTGCCAGCTACCTCTTAGTAGTCGCGCCATTCTTACCGCGTGATGAGGTATTGCCACAACGACACAGGGTGGGGCAACTTGTCTCATTCCTGGGTGCCGTTCTTCTCCTCTTGCCATCATTGTGGTTGAGCTTTAACGATAGCAACCTGTTGTCAACACTCATCCTCCTGAGCGAAGCGCTGGCCTTGCTGGCCCTGGGAATTGTGACGCGTGTACGAAACCAGGCATTACCAGATTCAACCGGCGTTGATAACTTCACTTCCTCCACGCTGGTCTACGCGGGCGTTAGTATGATTATTGTAGGAGCTATGCGCGCCTTATTCTTAACAGGGCAGGGTGTTCCCGTCGTATTAACATCTGGCGGATTGATCCTGATCGCCTTTGCTACCGGTTTGAAGCTGGCGAGCAATCGTTTCCTGGCAGGTAAGGAGTCTAAGTCCTTATAAATGCTACATTGCTGATTGTTATGATAATTTCCTTCCCTTGTGGTATGATGGTGTCAAGTCAATAAGAGGAGGAAATTATGGAGCTTTCGCTACGACTTGATACGCTCGGCCTTGTGGAAATGCGTTACTTGCGGAGTAGGGAACGGTATAGGGACTGGCCCCCTTTTCTCCTGATGGCGGCATCGCGGCAGGCACGTATTCTGGCATACTTGAGCCGGGAAGCCGTCGATCAACTGCACCAGCAGGTTCTGGCAGTGGAGGAAGCAACCGGCTTAGGAATTGAAGATGGGGATGAGGAGGAAGATGACGAGATTGAGAATGATGAGCTGGCCGGGCACGAAGAAGGTAGCCAGACCGATCCAGAGGGCGACGACTTTTCACCTGCCTTTGCCCAGGCTCTTGAGCGTCTGAACGACCTGGCTCGCCAGCGTTTACCTGATGCGGCGAGTACTACGAATACTCCCGGCGAAGAATTAAGCGCCATAACTGAGAACGAGCTATCAATCGGAGATGAAGAGGATGCCCTTGAACAATTGCAAGATGCTTTTGTCCAGATGATGGAGGTCGTGCGCGAACTTGCCGAGGAACTCTCGACCGATGCGCTCAAACTCACCACCCGCTTTCGCTGTGCTCGCACCGATATCTTCTTCACTCAAGCCGATCCAACCGAAGAAGAGGATGAAGAGGATGAGGATGAATCCGCTGAAGAGCGGGGAGAAGAGAGCATAATGCCGGTCGAAGTTGAACTGGCGCTGGTCTTGCGCCTGTATGAAGAAGGCCGGGCCAAAGCCGATGATCTTCCGGCCATTGAGCTTCAGCTGGATGTGGACGACTTCGAACATTTGCACGAATCGCTTGATGTTGCTCTTGAGCGCGATAGGCGCAGCCGTCGCCGTCGCGGTTCATGAAAATACCAGGGTGGTTCTCGGTGCCAGAATTACCCTGCTTCCATTCGTTTGAGAAACTAGAAAAAGAGGATGAGGAAAATATCTATGTCTGCTGACTTACGCGATATCACTATTGAGGATCTCTACCAGTTCAAGTTCGTGGCCAGGCCACGTATTTCGCCCGATGGACAGCGAGTAGCTTTCGTTGTCACCACCATTGATAAGCGCAACTACGAGTACCGTTCTTCGATCTGGGTGGTTGCCGCAGAGGGTGGCGAGGCGAAGCGTTTTACCTATGGCGATGGTAATGCCAATAGCCCCTGTTGGTCTCCTGATGGCCGCTGGCTGGCCTTTGTCTCCGAGCGCAAAGGCGAGACGACCGGTAAGAGCGAGAAAGGACAGAAAGATCTGGGCAAGGATAAACCCCAGATCTGGCTTATTCCTACAGATGGCGGCGAAGCTCGCCAGCTGACCTTCATGCAGCACGGCGCGTCTAACCCGGTCTGGTCGCCGGATAGCAAGTACCTGCTATTTAACGCCGAGGTCGGGCCAGCCGATGAGGAAACTGAAGATGGCAAGCCTCTGCCCAAGGCGCGCGTCATAGACCGGCTCTGGTATCGTCTTGATGGCGTCGGCTTTATCTACGAGAGGCGCAATCACCTGTTCCTGCAGGATATCAACGGTGGCGAGCCGCAGCAACTGACCGATGGGGACTGGGATGATAGCGATCCTGCCTGGTCGCCTGATGGTTCGCGCATCGCCTTTGTCTCCAGTCGCCGCGATGACCGCTGGCGTCTGCCTGCCCCCGATGTCTATACCATGACTATCGAGAATGGGAAGGCAGGCACACTCCAATGCCTGACCGATGGCTCGCTTTCTTGCAACTCACCCGCCTGGTCGCCTGATGGGCAAACAATCGCATTTCTGGCCGCCCTCAAATTGCGCTCCGGCGGCCATGTCGATGTCTACACGATTGCAGCGAATGCGCAAGAAAGCGCCGCCACATGCCTGACTAAGGAGTTCGAGGGCAGTTTCCAGGACTGGACGAACAGCGATATGGGCGACGAGCATCTTTCCCCCGCCCCGGCCTGGTCGTCCGATGGCAAAACGCTCTATGAACTGGCCTCGCACCGCGGAGCCACCCGCATTTTCGCCATACCCATCGAAGGAACTGGCGCACATCCTGCCACGCTGACTCCCGGCGAAGTGCATGTGCGAGACTTTAGCGCCGATAAATCCGCCGGTAGACTGGCAATGCTGGTCGGCAGTCCAACCAGAGCGCCTGAAATCTATGTGCGTTCAACCGCTTCCAACGGTGAACTGCGCCGTCTGACAGGCTTCAACGATGAACTGTTCAATTCTCTGGCGCTCGCAACGCCTGAGTATATGTCATATACCGGAGCCGAAGGTTGGCCCATGGACGGCTGGATTCTCAAACCACGCAATTTCGACCCCTCGAAGAAATATCCGCTGATCGTGGAAATTCATGGCGGGCCTGCAACGCAGTATGGCTATGGCTTCTTCCATGAGATGCAGGTGCTGGTCGCTGCCGGTTACGTTGTCCTCTACACCAACCCGCGCGGCAGCATCGGCTATGGGCGCGACTTCTCGCTGGCAGTACGAGGGGCCTGGGGCGAAAAAGACTCACTGGATATCATGGCCGGGGTGGACGCGCTATTGCAGAAGGGCTACATCGACGAGCAGCGCATGGGCGTCACAGGCGGCAGCTACGGCGGATTCATGACGAACTGGCTCATAGGTCACACAGACCGCTTCAAGGCGGCAGTCACCCAGCGCAGTGTCGTCAACCTGGCATCCGACTTCGGCTCCTGCGACTTCGGCTGGACATTCGCCGATGACGAGCTGGAAACAACCCCCTGGGATGACCTGGATGCCTACATGCACATGTCGCCCATCAAGTATGTGAAGCAGATGCATACGCCCCTGTTGATCTTGCACAGCGAGCAGGACCTGCGCTGCAACATCGAGCAGGCTGAGCAACTTTTCGCGGCCCTGAAATACCTCGGACGCGAAGTGCTATTTGTGCGCTTCGAGGGCCAGAGCCACGGCCTTTCTCGCGGCGGCCATCCAAAACTCCGCGTCAGGCGGCTGGAGCTTATCCTGGACTGGTTTGAAAAGTACCTGAAGTAATCTGATGCCTCCATTTGAATACTCGAAACACCTGGGCCTGATTTCACCCGATCAGTTCCAGGCAGCATGGAATCGGTTCGGTTTGGGGAGATTTCTCCACGCCGAACCGATTCCATGTGGCCTATTTGGACAGAATGTCTTTCTGACCAGTACAGAGGGTACCTGTTCAATATCTGGGACTATTTTCAGCGTAACGGTAATCTACCCTGGGATGAGAACTTAACGCTTTGCGAGTGGGCGAGTACATATATCTTTTGCCTCGACCTCTTACTGCCCTAAAAATACTGAGGTTCATTATGCTTGCAGCATCCCGATCTTGTCGCTTCCTGCTTCGGTGAACCAGAATGTGTTGTTGCTTCCCTCTACAAGCCCCAACGGCAAACTGCTGGGTGTGGGAATGGTGTAGTAGGTAAATCGCCCGGTCGCGGGATCAAGACGCGCAAGCACATTTTGAGCAGAAACCGTCATCCAGACGTTGCCCGTGTTTGAGTCGGCCAGCACTCCATAGAGTCCACCCGAACCACTGCCTGAGCCGCTTACCGTTGGCGCATCATATGTCTTGAACTGGCCGGTCGCTGAATCGAGGCTCAAGAGCATGGAATTGAAGGTCGTGATCCAGAGCAGGCCGTGAGAGCCGCTCGTAATCTCCATAATCGCGGTATCTTTCGCTGTTGAAACGGTAAAAAATTGCATCTGACCTGTTGAAGGATCGAGGCGACCAACGCGGTTTTGACCAGATTCCGTGAACCAGACTATGCCCTGTGAATCGACTGTGATTCCATATGGATCGATTGTCTGGATGTTTTGCTTCGTAGCAAGGGGATATTGCCGAATGGAACCGTTGCCTGCATCGAGCCGCCCGATAGCGCCGGCATTCAATTCTGTGAACCAGATGTTTCCATTCTTATCAAGCGCAAGATCATTGGGAGCGCTGGGCAACGTGAGCGTTTTGCCGGCATTGCTGGGATCAGGGACAGTGATCGAAGGCAATTGATAAATCTGGAAACGACCCGTCTTTGGGAAGTAATGTCCAATGTAATCGGCGTATTGCTCTGCGAACCAGATCGTATCATCATCTGCAACTTCCACTCCCATCATGCCTGATTGTCCATGGGGCGGCTTTATCTGCTGGAACTTACCTGTATGCGGGTCAAAAACGGCCAGGAAATTCTTGTTCATTTCGCCGAACCAGATGCGCCCTTCGTGATCGATGGCAGGCCGCATCAGCCCGCTATTGGTTTGTGGCAGTGCATATTCGTGGAAATTTCCTGTAGCCATAACGGCGGGAGTGGCGGCTTGCTGGCTGGAAGCGGTCGGAGAATCGATGGGGCCGGTGGCCGAAGATTGGGTGACAGGGTCTCCACAGGCCGCAAGGAGCAGGGAGAGCAACAGAATGGGAAGAATAGCGGACAAGGCTTTAACATTCCATCGAGGGCGCACCCTGGCGGTCGCCCTGGTCTCTACTGCCCTTTTCATCAGAAATCTCATAGCTATCATTCCTTCAGCAAGACGCTTATATCCGTCCAGCCGTATGCAATCTCCTCGATCACGGCTCCACTGATCTCGAAGTGGTTCGACTTTACAAATTGCCCGCCTAACGCCTCATAAAAGCGCCGCGAAGATGTATTTCCGGCAAATACCCACAACATCATCGATTGTGAACCCATCGCCAGAAAGCTCCTTATCAATGATCGCGTAAGATCACGTCCGATGCCCTGTCCCTGGTACTCCTTCAAAACGTAGATGGCATATAGCTCGCTCTGGTATTGTGGTTCGTTATAGCGATTTGGCCCCCCTGTCACAAAACCAATGATTCGGCCCGTTTCGTCCTCCGCGACAAAAGTGAATCTGTCCTCTCTGGCCCTACTTAAGCCTGTTTTCCATTCCTTTTCACGTTCCTCATATGAAAGATTTGCAAGGTAATCATCCGGCACAATACCGCGATAGGTTGTTCGCCATGTATCGACATGCACCCTTGCGATACCGGCGGCATCTTCAACACGTGCTGCTCGAATAATCATACACGTTTCCATTATCTATATTGACGATCATTCCACAGCGATTCCTCGAATACCATCATCAACCAGTTCGTTCAAATGGGCCTTAACAAGCCTATTTTGCCAGTTGCGATCTGTATGGTCAGGATGGTCAGGGAGACCATCGATTTCGACGCGCAGGTAATTGTCGGTCAATCCTTCCCAGCGGCCATGTTTGCGAGCTTCGATGAGTACCTGCATCGTCTCGCCCAGGAATTGCTGGCGGAAGAGCCGGGCATGTTCATCGTTCAACGCAAGTAATCGTTCGCTGCGGGCCTTCTTTACTTCCTCTCGAATCTGCCCTTTCATACGCGCTGCTGCCGTACCCTGCCTTGGGGAGAAGCGGAAAACATGCGCTTTAGCAAATTGAAGTTGTGCGGCAAGCTGGTAGGTCGCCGCGAAATCATCGTCGCTCTCGCCCGGGAAACCGGTGATGATATCGGTGCTGATGGCAATGCCTGGGACGAGACGTTTGGCTGTGGTGATGATCGTGGCGTAGCGTTCGCTATTGTAGCGCCGGGCCATGCGTCGCAGGATATAATCCGAACCGCTCTGCATCGGCAAATGAAGGTGGCGGCACATGCGGGGATTTTCCCACAATTCTAGCCATTCCAGGCGAAAATCTTCCGGCTCCAACGAAGAGACGCGAATGCGCGCGATATCGGTTTCATGCAGCAGGGCTGCGATCAAGTCTCCCAGGTCGCGCTTTTCATCATCTTCGGGATGGTAGTCTCCCAGGTGAATGCCTGTCAGGACGATTTCCTGGAAGCCGGCTCGTGCCTTACGCCTCACGTTTTCGACAATCGATTCGATGCTGCGGCTGCGCGATGCTCCCCGTACATAGGGAACGATACAGTATGTGCAGCGATTATTACAACCATCCTGCACTTTCATCTGTACGCGTGTTCGTGATAACAGTCGCGCACCGGCTGTTTCGGCCACGCTCACGCTATCCGTAACAAGCGCAAGCGTGGATGGATTGTCTGGCTGTGGCTCTTGTTCAGCAGGATCAATGGATAGCGAGCGGTCGCTGCCGATATGTTGCGCATCGAGGTGAAGCACCGGCAAGGCACGACCATACCCCGTGCTTGATGATTCACTCCATGGATTTTTTGATTTACTTGCGGTCTCGTATTGTTCCTTGATAGCGTTTGCTAACTGGTCCTTGCCTGTGTTGCCTACTACCAGGTCTACTCCGGGCAAGGCTGCGACCGCTTTAGGATTCATTTCTGCGTAGCAACCGGTGACGACCAGTAACGCACCGGGATGACGGCGACGCGCCTGGCTGATCATCTGTCGCGAACTGCGATCTCCCAGGTGCGTTACAGTGCAGGTATTGACGATATACACATCGGCGATCTCGCTGAAATCGCGCTGCTCGAAGCCTGCCTCGTCCATCTGTTCGCTGATGGCTTCGCTATCGGCCTGATTGACCTTGCAGCCCAACGTGGCTACGGCAAAAGTTGTTTTTGATGATGATTGATCTCGCATATATCTGTATTCTTCTGGATTTTTTCACGAAATGGGAAAATGTTCTCTCGTTTATACTACTGGCTGATTATACCGTATTCCACGCCTGTTGGCGATATGTCCCCTACTCAGTAATACCTGAGCAGGTTACGCGGGCATCATAATTTCAAGTTGGTTCATCGTGCTATCTGGGATTGGACTGGGGTTGTCTCGAGGATTGTCTTATGGATCAATGGCAGGGCGAACCAGATATTTCCCAGCCCGAAAAGCGTTCCGGTGAGCACTCGCAGTTGCCAGGTGCTTTCGCGCAAGCCGAACATCTGTGTTGTCCCATCTATAGCCATGGGCAGGATCAATAATAGCCATAGCCACCATGGAATACCGGGCAGGCGTTTTTTGCTCAACACAAAAATCAGGCTCGTAACGAACATCGAGCTATAGATGGAGAAGTTACGCTCGCACATGCCAAGCTGGTGCCCGAAAATGTAGAACGAGTGCGAGGGGATCTGCGCGCAAACCAGGTGCAGGGCAAAGAATATTTGTTTGGAGAGCGCATCAAGGCCAAAGTACGAGAGAAAAGGAACGCTCAGTGCCGCGAAAACGATGATTCCCAATATATAAGTGAGCAGGGTGGCCCAGTGATTCAGCAGAAAATCACCTATATACAGGCCGAGGCTATTCATAAAGTTGTTCAGTGCCTGCCTGCGTGGTGAATACGTGTTATGGATGTCTTGAACCTGTTGTAGCGCCATGCTATTTTTCTCTCTTACACAATTTATTCCAGGTGAAAAGCCTCTGAAAGCTCGGCGTACTGGATGCGGCCTTCGAGCAGCGTACTGTCGTTGATGATAATCACCGGTATGCGATAGCGATATTGCTCGAATACCTGTGGGTCGCTGCGAATGTCGATCTCCGTCAGTTCATATTCGGTTTGCGCCGCGATATCTTCGAGCATATCACGCGCTTCCTCGCATAAGTGACAGCCTGCCTTCGTATAGAACACCACCCGGGTCGTTGCCGGTCGTTTTGCCTTATCCAAAAATATGACTCCATACAACTTTGCTTGTTATCGCCATCTTACCATACTTAGAGACAAGATGGTAGGGTCTGTATGCCAGATTCGTCAGTTTTGCGGCATGAAGAAACGCGGCATGGCCGGAAAAGCAGGTCATCAGATATATCCGCTTTTCCGGCCATGCCGCGTTTGTTTGGCAAAGATTGTGTACTGCCCTGGCGCAGTCAGACTTTGTGCTGTTTAGCACATCCTGGGCGGAGCCGGGCAGTACCAGTTGGGATCATCTGCCAGCTGGCTGCTATGAATGCTCGTGTGATGTTGAGGCATAGCTTGAAGCGTTGCCATACGTACCGTCCAGCCAAACAATCCTGCTACCAATGCTAAAGCCATTGCTACAAGTACAATAAATTTCTTCATAGAAAGTACCATCGAAGTCTCCTTTTCTTTTGTGAGCGAAAGGGGCTTCCTTCCGCCCTCCCCGTTTTGATGAGGGCCATTTCTCTCCGTCTATTGAGGTAGGTGAGAGAAAAATGGCAAAATCTTGCAGTTTGGGGGGAATAAAAATTAGAGGCTTTTAGGAGACAAACTGTCATTGCGGAGTGTGTAATCGTCAGGATAGAAGGTGAGGCCATGATCGAGTCAGGCAGTGATCTTCGTTCAGATATTAAAGGTGTAGCCAGAAATGCTGTGCGTGCTTACGCACAGAGCATAGTTTCAGCGGAATGGCTAGAAGAGCAAATTTTGATGGACTGGGAGGGTAGGCGCTGCGGAGAAGACCCACCATCACGCTCAGTTCTGATACGCATCGCGCAGAGGATTTGTAGCCAGAAATTATACGAGGCCTGGCGCTCCTCTGACAGCCACCTGAGCGAACTGGCTTTCGAAAATCTCAGGCGCTACCTGGAATTTTCATTATCTCATAGCCGCTACGCTCAGCAGCTCGCACAACTTGCGCATGCCGTGGATGATGTCCTGAATCAGACTCTGGTGGAACTTCATCAAGCCCTGCTTCGCACCACATCTGCCGGACCAGATGACCCGGCAGCTTTCCTGAAATGGACGCAAACAATTGTACTCCGCCAGGCACACACTTTTTTGCAGAAAAACCGGCGCGAGCAACATATCTCACTGGATAATCAGCCCGAGGGGTTTATGGAGCAGTTCGTTGACAGCAATAATGCCGACCCCCAGGAGCAAGTAGTGCGAAAGGAATTGCAAGAAACTCTTAAAAATGCTATTCTATCCTTGAAGAACCCCCGTTACCGGGACGTGCTTCTCTGCACCTACCTGGCAGGTATTGATGAGGGTGAACTGGCGTCGCGGTTAGGTGTGCAGGTACAGGATGTCTACATGTGGCGACATCGGGCGTTGAAAGCGCTCCGTAGCAAGCCGGAAGTGATGCAGGCTCTTTGGCCATGGCTGCGGTAGCAAGTTCTCGTTGAGCTGATAGGGGATTCAGTTTGAGAGGAAGAAGGCCATGGGTTGTGACGAATTGCGTCGCGTCTTACGTCTATATGGCTCTGAGTCAGATATCGCTTGCAGCCTTATCGCCACTCATATCCGCTCTTGCCCAATCTGTAGTCACGGTGTTGATCGACTCACCGCCGATTTACTTGCTAAAAAGCAGGACAATCTTACCTGCGAGGAGTGCCGCAATCGTTTCCCTTCCTATTATGAGGCGGCTCGTCCCGAATATCCACTGGTAAAAATGCCTGACGTAGAAATGACCGAGATGGCTTTGCATCTTGGCTCCTGTGACGCCTGTAGAGATCAATACGAGTCGTTCGTGCTGCTTTCAGAACTGGAAGAGCGCGATGAGATGGCTGACTTATAAATTTCAGAGAGAGCAACATGGCCCCGGTGCCGAACGAACAGCGCCAGGGCCATGTTGCTCTCTCTGAAATTTATTCTTCGACTTGTGCTTCCTTGTTTGTTTCTGGTTCCTCTTTCTTAGGAACGTAGAGCTTGATCCTGCGGAAAGACTCGGCATACTGCATATCGAGATTATATTTCTCTTTAGCCTCTTTTGCCGTTTCAGCAGCCCATTCGCGGATACGATCAGTCATCTTTGCCTCTGGCCCGAACTGTGTGACGTGGCACATCAACCCTCTGGCCTTCAGATCAATCGTTTCGGTGATGTCAACGTAGGTATTTGCTGGTTCACCATGATACAGGTACAGTTCGTGAACCTGGTAAGGGAGTAAGTCCTCCGCCAGTAGCTCGCGGTACGAACGGGGATTGCCGACCGGCGGGAAGATGGCATCAAGCACGATATTGCCGGTCGCCCTGTGATCGCTATGATTGATGTAAGCCGTTTCTTCGGGCTTTTCATTGGGATCGGGAGCGAAGATGAATTGGGTCGGGTCGTGCGTTACCACCAGGCGCGGGCGATACTTGCGGATCAATCTCACAATTGCCTTGCGCGCCTCTTCACTGTTTGTGAGGTGCCCATCGTGAAAGCGTAGAAATTCGACTGCCTGCACGCCTAACACTTCGCAGGCCATACGCTGCTCCTGCTCGCGCAGGAGCATCAATTCAGTATCGATCAGGCTGGGGACTTCACTGCCCTCAGCTCCATCGGTCATAATAACCCAGACGACCTTTTTGCCCTGCTTCGCCCACAACGCGCTTGTTCCACCAGCCCCAAAGTCGTTATCGTCGGGATGCGCGCCGATTACCATTGCTTCATAATCGGGAGTTTTCACGACCTGCAACGCGCCAGGAGCATTTCTGTCTGCCATAATACTAACCTCTCAAAAGAAAATTTGAACGTGTTTTCCAAAAGTCTGACATTGTTATAGAACATGCAAAAGTTGGATGTCAAGTTGGCAGCGAAAAAATAACTTCTTCAAATGCGCCAATCACTTCCTGTGGTGTTATAACGCGCCCGGCTAATGTATCTATTCCAACTGCTCGTTCCAGCAGTCCTTCACGCAAAATCGCCTGTTCCTGAGAATTGTGGCCCAGCAATTGGGCCAGCGTTTCCGTTTCCCAGCGCAGGAGTACACCCGCCTGTAACAAACTTGCATTGCGACGGCGTATCATATCAAGCCCCACTACTTTACGCTGCCCCACGACGACTTCATAAGGAGAAAGCGAGCCATAACATGCTCTACGCAGGATCGCTTCACGTTCGCGTGTTGCCTCCTGTTTCAGCAGCTTGCGCAATTCGTGGGCCTCGTCCGGCAGAACCGCGCGTGTTTCTATTCCCAGGAGATGCAGTGCTTCCACCCAGGCCTCGCCCAGCCATTGGTAGGATTTCACGATATCGCTCAGCACCAGAGGAGAATCGGCGGGCAAAATCACATCCAGGCTAAGCAGGTCAGGTCCTACCAGCACCGCTGTTCCACCGGCGCGTCGCTGATAGATAGGGATATGCTGGAACGGGCCTGCCACACCGTTGATGAGCGGATGAAGCATGTCCTGCTTCTGGGAATAACCAAGCACGAGTCCCAACTTATCTGCCTGCGACCAGTACAGAACAGGCCGGTCGCCTGGTGACATCCCGGCAAGTAGCCGCTCACTTCGCTCGATATGAGTTTGTTGATCCGCGATGGTGAGCGGCAGCACGCGCCAGTTGCTAATCGATGAGTGCAGACTCTGCAAGACTTTTCTCCGCCGGTTTGCGTAGTATCCAGCCGCCAACAGCCGCGGCCAGGCTCAGCAAGGCTCCAACTAATAATGCGATAGGTGCATTATACAGGTGAGCCAGTCCACCGATAAAGAGATTGCCTAGTGGAGTGCTACCCGCGAACACCATCATATAAACGCTCATGACCCTTCCACGCAGGTGATCAGGCGTAACCGTCTGTAACGTTGTATTCGCCAGGGCCGAAAATGCGATCTGGGCGAATCCTACCCCTGCTATGAGGACGAGCGACAGCAGGTAGAGGTGCGATAGGGCAAACAGCGCTTCTAAAAAGCTGAAAGCGATTGCTCCCAGCAGCAACTGGCGCATACCGGGCTTTTTATTGCCCCAGGCCAACCAGAGCGCCGAAAGCAGCGATCCAACGCCAAAGGTGGCGGAAATGAAGCCAAAACCTATCGATCCTACATTCAGTACGTTGGTGGCAAACAGCGGCAGCACGACATTAAAGTTGATGCCGAACAGCGAGACTATACCAACGACCGCGATGACCAGGAAAACCACGGGCGTATTGCGCACATAGGCAAGCCCCTCAACCAGGCTCTTCATAGTTCCTGCTCCATGCCTGCCATGCTCTGGCTTCTCATGAATGGTTTGCGCGTGCAATTGATGCATATCAATCATCGCCAGCCCGATAATCACCGCGATAAAGCTGATGCCGTTGAGCAGGAAGAGGGGTGCGACTCCCAACCACGCGATCAGGATGCCTCCAATACCCGGGCCAATAATACGCGCCATATTGAACAGCGATGAATTCAAAGCTACCGCGTTCGGTAAATCATCGCGCCCGACCATCTCAACTACAAAAGCCTGGCGCGTCGGCATATCGAGCGCGTTTACCAGACCTAGCAAGGTTGCCAGTATGAGTACATGCCAGAGCTGCACCGCTCCTGTAGCAACGAGTATCCAGAGTACAAGAGCAAGGAGCATGGCAGATGATTGTGTAAAGAGTAATACCCTCCGTTTTGGCAAACGGTCCGCCAGAACGCCGCCGAAGAGCGCAAACAGCAGCACCGGCAGGAATTGCAATGCGCCTACCACACCAAGCCACCATGCGCTGTTGGTTAGCTCCAGCACCAGCCAGGCCTGAGCGGTGGTCTGCATCCAGGTTCCGATCAACGAAATAAGTTGGCCGAACCAGAAAAGGCGGAAATTGCGGTGGCGCAGCGCTACAAATGTCCGTGTCAGGCCCCTCGCCTGCCGCGTTTCCTCAGTGGTGACTCCGACAACAACGGGAAGTTCCGCAGAGTCAGGTGATAATGCTTTCATAAGGCATAAAAGTCCAATCTAGTATAAAAAATTTTGGTAGTTATTTATCTTTCATTAATGCTTCGCGTACTTGCTGATGACGTTCTATCTTAGCTTGCAGTGCTGTACGCATCTCTTCCAGGCCGATTATTTTTTGTTCGATTAAGTGCAATTGTGTGCGAATAAGCTCATCGGAGCGATCTAACTGCGCTATCTTGGCCGCGGCCTCAGTCTCGTTTTTATAGGCGACCTTAATCTGCCCGCGTTCATCCTCGGCCTCCATAATCTCGCGAATATCGGCCAGAGAAAATCCCAGCAGGTCACGCAGTCTCTTAATATTCTCCAGCCTCTGGATATCATCTTTAGTATAACGCCGGTAGTTTCCCTCGGTGCGATCTGTCGGAGGAAGCAAGCCAACTTCCTCATAATAGCGCAGCGTGCGCTTTGTCAAACCTGTTTTGGCCGCTACCTGCTCAATGGTGAACGTCTGAGGTTCTTCTGTGCTCGTTGATACAAATTCATCGTTTGCCGCAATCATATGCTATAATCCTCCCGGAAAGGGATAGGAGACGGAGTAATCCACAGAATACACCTATACTATATCACAAGATTGCCGTTTACGTCAAGGTTAGGCTTCCCAAATCACAGTCGGGAATGGTAATCCCCCTCAAGAGTAATTCCGTACTCTAAAGATAAATTAGTGATGTCACGCGGAGGGAATATGCCCTGTCTGCCTCGCGTTATACACAGCAAATCAACTGCGTTCATCCCTTTCCGATCAATTTCTGGTATAGTAGGGGCAGGGGTATTCCCCTGGCGAGTTTTGGAAACCCCTGCCTGGGAAGCAGGTAATCCCCAAATGTCCTCTCTTTAAAGGTGTTAGAAAGGAGCCAGAAAGAGTATGGCGAGGAAATTTATTATGCAGCCTGAGCGCATCGCCTATTTCGAAGCTGCCGGGTGGAAGGCGTATTATGATCGTAAGTGGTTCAAGATGTTGTGGTTGCTCGTTCGCCTGTGCCAGGAGCAATTTCATATCCCATTCCCCATGTCCCTGCTCGCAGCCTATTACACGACACGCGCATCGCTGGCCTGGGTGCCTGTGGAGCATGACGAAAAGAAGGTACTGAGATACCTTGAAAAATTCTATGGCGTCGCGCATCGCTATTCGGGCCTGGATTATGATGTCAAGAAGGTAGCCAACCTTGAATTGAAGTACTTCGAAGTTCACCGGCGCTTATCGGGCAAACCAGAAAAAGAGGAATTGATACAAACACTTGTCGAACTGCATAGCGCCTTGTTTGGATTGACCGCGGAGCAGGTACGCGAATCGGCGGAATGGCGCACGCTAGCAGCCGATACCGTAGACCTGATTACCAGCAGGACCTCGACCAACATTGAACAGGATTGGCGCAAACTGGAGGAGTATTTACAGAAAGCATATGGTTCAATTGCCCAGGGATTAGATAAGCGCGAAAAGCCTGCCTCATAATATGATAAAATAAAATTGGCTCCCGGAATGTATCAGCGGGTAATTACAAGTGCTATAAAATTGGCTTTATAAGCTCCGAATTATTTCAAGGATAGAGAAATATGCATGAAACGCTATCGTCCCTGGTTGAAAGAGCTTTAAATGGTAATCGTCGTCCCCTGGAGTTTTATCTACGCGAACAGAGCCGTTTACCCGGGAAACGTGCTAACCTGGAACTGGCGATTGAGTTCAGCAACCTTCTGGGGGCCGTCGTCCCGGAATATGCCAGGCAAACACGCGAGTTATTGACGTATCTCTTGCATGATGGCGAACATATTGAGGTAAATACTCCTGGTGAGTTTGTTGTGCTTTGTGGTATCGTGGCTTCGGGTGCGTGTGCGGCCGTTCTACCCGGTTGGCGCGAGGAAATCTATAAATTATTGGGTCATTATGCGAGCAGCCTTTCCTGGCGTGTGCGCGAAGCGGTCGCTATGGGTTTTCAGCAGCTTTTGCCCGCCGCTCCCGAAGAGACCATTGCCTATTTAATGACGCTGGCCGCTGAGGGGGACAACTTTCAGCAGCGAGCAAGTATTGCCGCCGTCGCCGAACCTCCATTGCTTCACGCTCCCGAAATCGTCAATGCCGCCCTCTCAATCCAGCGTCTGGTGTTAGAGCGTATGCACTCCGTTCCTATCGCTGAGCGGAAACGCGAGGATTTCCGAGCATTGCGCCAGGCCCTGGGGTACACACTCAGCGTCGTGACAGCGGCTGCGCCCGAAAAAGGTTTCGCGCTGATGAGCCAATCGGCGTCCTGGAATGATCCCGACATCAACTGGATACTGCGCGAAAACCTCAAAAAGAAGCGCCTGGCAAAATTCGCCGAACATACGGAGAAACTATCCAGAATGCTAGCTTGATGCTTCTCATCATCTTGCATGGCATGATAAACTATTGGGTGAAGCGAATGTTAGGGGTGAAGCGGATACAGTCCTCTGCTAAACTTTGAAGTGACCCTAAATAATTCAAAGAAATGCTATCTTTTTTTGTGTTTGGTTGAAAGGAGAATCCACCAATGGCTGCGACAACAACAGCCGATTTTTATAACGGCATGGTTATACGTTATAACAACGAATTATATACTATTACTGAGTTCCATCATGTTAGTCCGGGGAACTGGCGCGCTTTCGTGCGTGCGCGTTTGAAGAATCTGAGGACCGGGCGTGTCATTGAGCAGCGCTTCCGCGCGGGCGAAGAGATTGAGGCTGTCCGCGTCGAACATCAGAACTGGCAGTTCCTGTATATCGATGGCGATGACTACATATTCATGAATACCGAAACGTTTGATCAGCAGCCCATTCCTAAGGAGATGCTTGGCAGTGCCGTGCAGTTCATCAAAGAGCAGGATATCGTGGAAATGCTGGTAGATGGCGATAATATCATTGCCGTTGAGTTGCCAAACTTCGTCGAACTGACGGTGGAGAGCGCTGAGCCGGGTGTGCGTGGCGATACTGCCAACAATGTCACAAAGCCCGCGACGCTGGAGACCGGGGCCGTGGTCAATGTGCCCCTGTTCGTGAATCCCGGCGACAAGATTCGCATCGATACCCGTACCGGGCAATACGTCGAGCGTGTGAAGTAACAATACATTGAATTCGCCTGCTCATCATCAAGATAAAGAGCATGTAGAAGCGGCTGTAGCGCAGCAAGTGAGGTTTGCGCGGCTCCAAATAGGGCTTGCTTTTTTCTCATTTATCTTAATTGGAGCGAACGACGGAGCATTTGGCGTTCTGATACCGGGCATACAGGCGCATTATGGTATCGATAAGGCTACCGTTGGCCTGCTCTTCCTCGCGTCAACTCTTGGCTATCTGATCGCTGCTTTCAACACCGGATTGCTTGTCCAGAAATTGGGGAACAGGCGCTTCCTGGTACTGGGCGCGTTCAGTTTTCTGCTGGGCGCGCTGGCCCTTGGCTTCATGCTTCCATTTGACATCGTGCTGGTTACGATGCTCATGCTCGGTTTTGGCGTAGCCATTATCGATGCGGGCCTCAATGCGTACATCGCTGGATTACCACGCAATGCCGCTCTCTTGAACTATCTGCATGCTTTCTACGGCAGTGGGGCTTTGCTCGGTCCGCTCATCGCATCGACTATCCTGGCGATCAGGTGGGGGTGGAACAGCGTCTACTTCGTATGGGTTGCCATCGTCCTGATTCTGCTGGTTGGCTACAGACAAATTTTCGCCAAGCGCCAGAACGACCAGCAAACGGAAGTGACCGGGGGTCTGCAGGGCAACATTTTTGTCAACACCCTCAAGCTGCCGGTGGTGTGGATTGCGGCCTTTTTCCTGCTTGTCTATGTGGGCGCCGAGGTGAGTGTAGGCAGCTGGGTCTATAGTTTGCTGACCGAGGAGCGGCACTTTTCTATTCTCTATTCAGGCTGGATGGTCAGTGGCTACTGGTTGGGGCTAACGCTGGGACGAGTGGCGCTGGCCAGAGTTGCTTTGCGTATCGGCACTCGGCGGCTGGTACAATATTGCCTGCTAGGGACAATTGTCGCGGCTCTGCTATTCTGGCTCGTACCGCTGTTTTCTGTCTCCGCGTTCGGCCTCTGCCTGTTAGGTTTTAGCTTCGGGCCTATTTACCCCATCACCATTGCTTTTCTCTCAAGCCGCGTGCCAGCGCATATTCTAGCTGGTGCGGTTGGTTTCCTTGCCAGCCTGGGCAGCGCCGGCGCGGCAATGTTTCCCTGGCTTACCGGCTTTCTGGCACAGCATGTCGGACTATGGACATTGATGCCCCTGGTGGTATTTCTGGCGATTGTGATGGTCTGCTTGTGGCAGTTAGTGAATCAATTCCCACAAGTGGGGTACGAATACGAACAGGCCAATCACAACAGCGAGAATGGCGCTTAGAAGTACGGCGCCCGCTGCCACATCCTTCGCGATTTTCGCCAGGGGATGGTATTCCGGCGAGGCCAGATCAATACATAACTCGATAACCGTATTGAACATCTCGGCGATGAAGACACCGGTAATTGCCACGAAGATCATCGCAAACTCAACTGCTGAAATGCGCAGCACGATACCCAGGGCAATCGCGAGAACCGCTATAATGATGTGTACCCACATGTTGCGCTGGGTGCGAAGCGCATACCACAGTCCGGCGAAGGCATAACCAAAACTGGCAATGAATTTCGCCCATTCGCTTTTTGGCGAACCCGCCGGTAGTGGCGATTTGCTCATTGGTTTTGCGCTTTCCACCCCATCGCTTCCAATACCGCTCGTTGTAAATTCACCATTGCGCTGTACCCGGCCTCTGTCGCATCATCGTAGCCAACGAGGTGTAAAATACCGTGAGCGAAAAGGTAGAGTAGTTCATAAGCAGGCGTATGCCCTGCTTGTGCCGCCTGGCGCACGACTGTCGGCCATGAAATGACGATATCACCTAAGTTCAGAGGTAATTCAGATGGGGTAATAAACTTTGGTAGATTGCTTGTCTCTGCGCTTACTTCGCCATTGTTGCCCTCGGCAAATGCCCAGAGCTGGTCATCGGGCGCCTTCACCAATGGTTTATCCAGTAAAGGAAATGAAAGCACATCGGTTGGTTTATCTTGCTGTCGATAACGCTTATTCAAATCTTGCATCATTGCATCTTCTGTTACGACAAGTGTCACCAGCGCAGCTTGTGAAATACCCGCTTCGCGCAGCGTCTTCTCAAGAAGCTCTTCTAGTGAAAGAGAGGCAAGTAACTCATGAATGATCGAATCGGTTTCTTCGTCTCCTGTGTCGATAGAAAGTTCTATTTCTGATTTGTATTTTTCCATAATTCACCGGGAACATTCAACCACAGGCGTATAGGGCCTGGTAAAAAATGAAGCCTCCTCCTGAAAAAGATGATACGAGGTACAACTACTACCGCATCACCCGAACAGGTGGAGGCAAATCTCTTATGTGCGAAATTATGCTTTGTGAGCGTTTCTGCGCCGTCTCGCGGCTGCTTCTTTTTTCTTCCGTTTGACGCTCGGCTTCTCGTAATGCTCTCTGCGGCGAGCTTCAGCCAGTATGCCATCTTGCTGAATCTTACGATTGAACCGTTTGAGAGCAGTTTCAAACGATTCGTTTTCGCCGATCTTGACTTCCGACACCAGGGCTCACCCCCTTGTGGCCAGTTTTGAGGGTGCAGGTGAAACACAAAACCTACGCAGCCCTGAACCCTCACGACCTGCTGAAAAATTATAGTTCAGGCTCATTGCCATGTCAAGATTTTTGGCCGTGGTGATTGCTCATAAGTGACGGGGGATTCTGAGCGCAGCGAAGAATCCCCGCGGCTTTGATGCTTCGTTTGCCTGATCTTCTTGCAGGACTAGATGTAAACGCCTCCGTTAATACTGATAGCCTGGGCAGTCATGTAATCGGCTTCAGTGACAATATACCTCACGCACGAGGCAATCTCTTCTGCCGTGCCGAAGCGCGCCATGGGAATCTTTTCCAGGATACGCTGGCGTATGTTCTCCGGTACTTCAAACAACATATCGGTCTCTGTGAAGCCTGGGCAGACCGCATTGACCGTAATGCCGTGACGAGCAACCTCAAGCGCTACTGATTTGGTGAATCCGATGATGCCTGCCTTGGTCGCGGCATAGTTTGCCTGTCCAATATTGCCTGCCAGGGCCACAAAAGAACTGATATTGACAATCTTGCCGCTCTTGCGCTCTAGCATAAAGGGTAAAACCTGCTTGGTGCAATTGAATGTGCTGCCAAGATTGACGTTGATTACCTCGTCCCAATGCTGCCTGGTCATATTCTTCAGCGTTTTGTCGCGGGTGATGCCGGCGTTGTTTACTAAGATATCGATCTGGCCGAAAGTCTCGATAGTTTGCCGTACCATCTCGCCGACCTGGTCGTAATCGGTGACATCAGCGCGAATCGGCAGCGCCTGCACACCGGTCTCGCGAATCTCCTCGGCCAGCTGCTCAGCGGACTCGGCGCTGCGCGCGTAGTTGATAACCACATTTGCCCCTGTAAGGGCCAGTTCTTTCGCTATCGCCCGGCCAATACCGCGGCCCGCTCCAGTTACAATGGCAGTTTTACCGTCCAGTCGTCTGCACATAAGTCTCCTCCTTGCGTGAAATAACTTGCTGATATCGATTCAACGCTTAAGCGTGGGCAAGCATAGAAAAGAGAGGATCCGGCCATTGACCGGCAGGTCTGCCAGATGCCACTACTATCTCCATGCCTTGCTCGCAAAAACACGCTCATGCTTTAATGGTAACTACAAGAATGGTGGTGTATTAGAAATGAAGAGCTATGCTTTGCCACTCATCATTTCTCTATGTGACAATTGTTCTGAGTGGTTCCCGGAAACATTGTAACACATAGAAAAATGAAATGAGATTTCGCAAGCAAAGGGGCAGCATGTCAAACACGAATGAAGCCGAACTGCTGGATAGCGTGCTGAACAAGAATCCTGGCGACAGGGTGGCGCTACAGGTCTACTGTGGCAGTCGGCTTTCGACGGTAAACGTCACGCCCGGTAAATTAAGCACGCCTTGATGAGGAGTGGCTGTTCAGACTTCTTCAGGCATCAGCTAAACTGAACGAGGCTCCAACCAGCTCTCGATCTTGGGCCAGAGATTCCTCCTGGCATCGGCGCCCGTCAGCAGGCCCACATGTCCGGCGTTGAGAACGTAGAATTCCTTATCCTGGCTGCTAATCAGGCGCATAATGGCCTCGGCTTGCGGCAGAGTGCAGATGTGATCCTTTTTTCCCGCGATATCAAGGACGGGGCAGGTAATATTTGAGAGGTCTACTCTTCGCCCGCGCAGCATGATCTCGCCCTTGACCAGCTTATTCTGCTGGTAAAACTCGCGAATCCATTGCTTGAACGTGGCTCCGGCGAAAGGCACACCGTCGTTTACCCATTTGTTCATCGCCAGCCATGTTTCCATCGGCTTATCGTGCATGATGCGGTCCCACATGGTCACGTATGTTCCAACATAGTTGGTAACTGGCCTCACCAGGCGATTGCCCGTATCAACAAGTTCACCGGGCACATTACCATAGAGATCTACCAGCACGTCGGGATCGAAATGTTTCTCGCTGGTGAACACTCCGTACAAGCCCATGTTTTCCTCGGTAAAATCTATGGGCGCGGTCAGCAGGATCAGATTCTTCAGGGGTTTACCGGGGAAGAGCGCGGCATACATTGCGCACATGGTGCCACCCATGCAGAATCCAAAGAGGGTGAGTTCATCGGCCTGGGACGTTTTCAATACTTTTTTCACGGCGCGAGCGATGTAGTCCAGTACGTAGTTTTCAAATGTGAGGTCTTTATCTTCATCGCCGGGGGTGCCCCAGTCAAGCATATAGACATCAAAACCCTTGTTGACAAGATATTCTACCAGGCTGTTGCCGGGCATCAGGTCTAAAACGTAGGAGCGATTGATCAATGCATAAATCAGCAGAATCGGCACCGGGAAGCGCTTTTTCACCGGGGATAGATAGTGGTAGAGTTGAGCCTTGTTCTTTGTCCAGATCACCTCTTTCGGCGTCTGTCCTGTGTCGGCTTTTGCTCCATCCAGAACAATCCGCATACCAGTTTTAAGCTTTTTTAATGTACTTTCGATATCACTAAACGGTGATGCGCTATGCTCAATAGCCATGAAGCTTTTCCCCTCTATTCTTTTTTAATATCATGCGATAGGACTACGATGTCCGACCTTACGACCCGGCTTCAGCAGGTTGACCGGCGGCCTCTGTTTGAGACGCCTTTTTCCTTTGAGGCTTATGAGGTGCCCGCGCTTTCGCTTCGCCATGGCCGTCAGGCTCATAAGCCTCGAGCTTTGAAAACTTCGTCAAGATAGTATCCAGCTTGCCTTCAACCTGTTCCAGGCGTTGGGCCAGGTCCTGGATTGCCCTGAACTGTCCAGCTTGCTCTTGAAGCGCATCCAGCTTACCCTCAACCGTGGCTAAGCGACTCTCCAGCTCTGGAGCAATCGTGGCCGCCTGGCTCTCAATATGCTTCAAGTATACTTCGATACTGGAAATCGCCTGAGTTAGCTGGCTCCCAGCCTGCTGCACGTTTCCTTCTACGCTGGCAATAGATTGATTTAGGCGACTCTCGGCAGCTGCCAGGCGATGCTCAATGCCCTCAATCGCCTCGCGCTTTACGGTTTGAGCGAGGGCAGCGTCAACATCCTCAAACCTCTCGTCTAGCCGGTCAAACTTCTCTTCCAGGGCAACAACGAGTTCGGATACGTGCGATACATCGGAGCGCGAGGGCAATTGCAAGATGCGCAGGTACTCTTCGTTGGCGCGCCGGAATGCCCGCGAGAAACTGGCATAGCTTTCCAGAAACTGCTTGTTGAATTCGAGGAATTGTTCGGAAGCGATGATGCGTTCGACTATGCTAGACCAGGATTCGCTAATAGCGTCGTACCACTCTTTCAGGAAAGTGAAAGGGTCGGACGGGACGGTTCCTCCGGCCAGCAATTTCTCCTGTATCGCCTCCATCATCTCCAGCCATTGTGAAGTAAGTCCTAACGGGTCGGTTCCCATTTCAGCAGTTTTTTGCCAGGTAGACATCGTCGCATCAAGCCATTGTTTCCAGGCTTCTCTTGAATTTTGCATGCCCTGGGCTGTCGCTTTCAGAACCTGATCTTGCCCTTCTTGCAGGTTTTTTAACCAGAGCTGGTAAAAGCCGTAGGAGTCTGAGTTAGCCTCTTTCACTTTTCATCCTTCTTTTCTTTTGGCGATGGCCTGCCGGTATAGATGCGGAAGAACGCATCCATCATCTTCTGGTACTGGTCCAATGACTCTGCCCAGAACTTCAGGTAAGCCTCACCAGCCTCGGTAATCTTGTATATGCGCCTGGCAGGGCCGCCCTCTGAGGTATCCCAACTGGAACTGACCATGCCTTGCTTTTCCATTTGCCGCAGTGTTCGATAGAACGTCCCCGGATTCATCGCTGCCAGGCCAAATGCTGCCATCTTCTCCATCAATTCATACCCATAGGAACTCCACTCGCGCAGCATGAGCAGCACGACCGGCACAACCCAGTTCTTCGACCACGCATCCGTGGCAGAATTTTGAAATTCTTTTTCCTGATCCTTCTCTTGATCCTCGTTCATATGCACCATAATAATGCCACCACCCATTATTCAGTAATATAATAGCCCTTTAGCTTGCGTTTGAATTGACATTTTACATCTATATGCATTTTACATCTAGATGCACGCTTTGTCAAGACAACGTCCTGGTTATTTCCTCTCCACAAGCCGGGCTGTGTATTCTATAAGGGCACGCACACGATTGCCGAAAGCCGCGAAGCGTTCATCCTGCGTTTGCCCGCGCTTCCAGCGTACATAAATCTGCTGGATAATTACGGCCAGCTTGAAATACGCGAAGATCAGGTAAAAATCGAGCGAGGAGAGATCGCGCCCGCTCTTTTGCGCGTACATTTCCATAAATTGCTCGCGGTTGATGAAACCGGGCATCGTGGTTACCGCGGGCAGGACTGTGCGCAGTTCTTCCGGATCATCGCTATTCACCCAGTAACTCAATGTAATGGCGAGATCAAAAAGTGGATCGCCGATGGTCGCCATTTCCCAATCCAGCACTGCTGTTACCCTGGTCAGGTCATCTGCAGCCAGCAGCATGTTATTCAATTTGAAATCATTGTGAATAAGCGTTGCCGGTGGGCTTTGTGGCACGTGTTCTGCCAGCCAGCTGGTGAGAGGTACAACCTGGGGAATTTCATCGGTTTGCGCGCGGAAATAGCGCTCGATCCAGCCCTTTACCTGGCGTGCGAGAAAACCTTCGGGATGCCCAAACTCGCTCAATCCTGCCGCCTGCCAGTCGATAGCGTGTATCTGCACCAATGTCTCGACGACCGTTTGCGACATGCGGGCGCATAATTCTTCTGTAGGTGTGACGCCGGGCGGGAACCTGTCATTGACAACCACCCCTCTGCGTCTTTCCATCACATAAAAGGGCGCACCTAAAATGTTCAGGTCGTTGCAGAAGAAGTAGGGCATGGGCGCGAGGGGAAAGACGGGAGCAATCTTGCGCAACAGGCCGGATTCCCTTTCCATATCGTGGGCTTTTGGTGGAACCGGGCCAAACGGCGGGCGGCGCAGCACACCTTCCCAATCGCCTATTTGCAGCAAGTATGTCAGATTAGAAGCCCCGGATGGGAACTGCCTGACACGCAATGGGCCGGGGCCTAAGCCCTCGATATGCTCGCGCAGGTATTGTTCCACCTTTGGAACGTCAAAATCCTCTCCTGAGCGAATAGCAATTGTCTCGTCCTGAACGTTCATCCTTGTACATTGCCCCTTTTCTTTTACTTTTCCAGCACGTAGCTGCCCGGCGCCGGCATAAGTGGTGGATAAGCAGCGCTGCCCATTGTTGGTGGCGCTGCCAGTTCGCCTGAACGCAGTTTTAGCCACTCCAGCCAGTCTGCCCACCAGCTACCATCGTGATGCTCTGCCGACTTGAACCATTCATCGGCGCTCTTTACGGGCTTATCGTTCGTCCAGTAGCCTCTTCCCTTGCTCGGTGGATTGATGATACCGGCGATATGACCGCTGCCGCCCAGCACGAAACGCGACTTGCCACTGGCGAGCTGCGTAATTCTCCAGGCCGATTTCCAGGGGACGATATGGTCCTGTTGCGTGCCGACCGCGTAGATATCCTGGTCAATTTTGCCCAGATCGATAGGCACTCCTTTCAAGACAATCTTATTGGGCTTGATAAGATTGTTCTCCAGGTAGGTATTGCGCAGGTAGAAGGAGTGCGCTTTGCGGGCCATACGTGTCCCATCATTGTTCCAGTAGAGCAGGTCAAAGGCAGGTGGCTCCTTGCCCAGCAGGTAGTTGTTGACGACATTGCTCCAGATCAGGTCATTCGCGCGCAGCATGTTGAACATCGTCGCCATCGAGCGGCTATCCAGGTAGCCGCGCTCCATCATCTGTCCCTCGATATACCTCACCTGTGGCTCGTCGATGAAGACCGATGTATCGCCAACCTCGCTGAAATCTTGCAGGGAGACGAAGAACGTCGCTGAGTTAGCCGTTTCATCTCCTTTGGCTTTCATATAAGGCAATGCCATTGACAGCAGCGTGCCACCGATACAATAGCCCACCATATTGACCTTTTGCGATCTGGTGATCTCTTTAATCACATCCAGGGCGGCCAGCGGCCCCAATGTGAGATAATCCTCAAAGCTGGTCTCCTCCATCGAGGCGTCCGGGTTCTTCCAGCTGATGACAAAAACGGTGAAGCCATTGTCAACCAGAAACTTGATGAGGCTATTTTGTGGCTGCATATCCAGGATATAATACTTATTGATCCATGGCGGGATGAAGAGCAAGGGGATCGCGTAGACCTTTTCGGTCGAGGGTGTGTACTGGATCAGTTCGATCAGCTTGTTGCGATAGACCACCTGCCCGGGAGTAAGCGCGAGGTTGCGTCCAGGTTCAAAAGCCCCGGTATCGGTCATCTTAATCTGACCTGCTTCAATATCGCGTAGCAGGTGCTCCACACCATTTACCAGGTTTTTACCACCCGTTGTAATCGCCTCATGAATGACCTGCGGGTTCGTGAAAACGTAATTGGTGGGACTGATCGCATCGAGGAACTGGCGCAGGTAGAAGATTAACTTGCGTTGTTGTTTCTCATCCAGTCCCTGAACCTCCGAGGCGGTTTTCAGCAATGTCGTCGCGGCCAGAAGATAGCCCTGTTTGAGCGCATCGAAGGCCGGGTTGAGCTGCCAATCGGGCGCGTTAAAACGTTTATCGCCTTTCTCCGGGACGGCAACCGGCTCAGCATCCGTTTTAATACCCCAGAATTTGAGCGCCGTCGAGGTCACTAACTGCGTATATTCCTGGACGAAATTGGTGTAATTGGCCCAGTAACGCGCCGGGTTGCTCAGGGCGTCCAGCCAGATCTGCTGGAAGGCGCGCGCTATTTCTCCCGGGTCGATGGGCAATAATTTGCTATAGGGGTTAGCTTTCCAGAGCTGGTCAATGAAATTGGCCCAGGGATCATCCTTGCCGTCCGCAGCCTGTTTAACGGTCGTTTCCTGGTCGGTGTAAGGTTTCATCGTGCTTTCAAACAGCTTGCTCCAGGCCTCGAATGCACCCGGTTCGGATGGTGAAGTGTATGTATCTGCCATAATGCAGGCTCCTTTATATACTCAAAAAAGCTGAGGCAATACCTGAAAGCTCTTGTGAGAGCTTACCTGATGAATGGGATGATTCTGTCTGTCTACACTGTATTATATCTCACGAGAAGAGGTATAATTAGTTTCTACAGCGTTTTTTTCAAGGACCTCTTTTCGCCTACCCCTGAACGCGATAGGCGATATCATCAGCTAATCCAGCTTGACATTCGCCGTATAAACTGTCAAAATCGGTAAACGAAATGAGCAATGCCAATTACAGAGCGGTGTAATGAAAGAAAAAACATCGCGTGGGTGAATCTGAATGAGCGAAAACGCGCTAAAGGAACAAGTACAGGCAAGGCAGAAGGGACCTATCGTTCATAGAAGGCCCCGGATTTCTATTCGCCGCATTGCGCTGCATGCGTTCGGCATAATGGTTGCACTGCAAGCAATCACAGTAGCAGCGCTGCGGGTAGTGGCAATCGTGTACCGGCGGAAGCGAAAGAACGATCAAAAGCCCTTTCCACACCGGCGCTTTCAGCCTGTGCATGTCGATAGTAATGAACTCCAGCTCTATGACTATGGATGCGATCTCTATGAAGATATGCTGGCCGCTATCGATAGCGCTAAGGAATATATCTACCTTGAAACCTACATCTGGAAAGATGATGAGATCGGCAGGAAGTTTAAAGAACACCTGGCAAAAAAAGCTGCCGAGGGAGTAGAAGTATACGTCGTCTTCGACTGGTTCGGCAATCTTGTCGTACCACGGGCATTCAAATCGTTTCCTTCCTCGATCCATAAGATGGCCTATCACCCTATCAAACACCCATGGCAGCTCTTTGATCCACGGCGCTATGCGCTCGATCATCGCAAAATGCTCTCGGTTGATGGCAAGATCGGGTTCATCGGCGGCTTCAACCTGGGTAGTCTCTACGCGACGGAATGGCGAGATACACACCTGCGTATCACCGGGCCATTCGCTGCCGACCTGGCGCGCGCGTTCATCGACTTCTGGAACCGCTCCAGCCCTAAAGGTGACACTATCAACCGGCGTATGCAGCGAAAGTTTGATCCGTTCATCTCTTTGCGTGGAAATGATGCCATACGCCTGACCTTTCCTATTCGCGATATGTATATCGATGCGATTGACAAGGCGGAACATTCGATCATGCTCACTAATGCGTACTTTGTTCCCGATCACATTTTGTTGGGGGCTTTAAAATCTGCCGCCGCTCGTGGAGTGGAGGTACGAATTCTGGTGCCCTGGGTCTCCAATCATATCGACGTTGACTGGGTAGCGCGAGGCTACTTTCATGAGTGTCTCAAAGCAGGGATTCGCATCTTCGGTTATCAGCATATGTTGCACGCTAAGACATGTACAATTGATGGTCAATGGTCCACGATCGGTACCGCTAACCTTGATCGTTTGAGTTCCATCGGAAATTTTGAAATCAATGTCGAGGTGTACAGTGCTGAGTTCGCGCAGCAAATGCAGGAACTCTTCGAATGCGACCTGACCGATGCTGAAGAGCTAACACTCGATAAGTGGGTACACCGGCACTGGTACACGAAGTTGAGCGAACGCATTCTGGCCCCGCTGCGTTTTATGATGTGAGCGTGGTTATTCAGAGCCGTAGTCAACCATTTTCGAGGAAACTGGAAAATGGTTGGCTATGATTTGCCCCAAAAATTCCCCATGACCCCCTTGACAAATGTTGCATCTATATGTAAAATGCATATAGATGCTAAAAGAAACCTTACCGGGAGAAACGTAAGTGACCGGGCGCATCTGGCCGCGAATAACCGGTGTGAACATCGACGACGATCCACGCGTGCGGCGCACATTTGTGGAGTGAATACAGTCTTACAAGTACGTACATGCACAAGAAACAAGGAGCGAAAAATGACAACCAGAGAGATCAACGAAGCAACGGTCAATTTGACCAAATCCTGGCAGGAGACGAACAAAGCCATTGCGGATAGTCTTGTTGCCGCGCAAGAGCGCAACCTGCGCTTTGCTCAGAGCGTTTTTGAGAGCGGTGTAGAGGTTCTTAAGAATCAGGCCGAAGATGCTCACACCGTTATGCAGGAATTTGTGGAGCAGCCCCAGAAACAGCAGGGAACGCTACAGACGGTTACCGAGAGCGTAATTGCCGCCCAGAAGCACAACCTGAAATATGCCCAGAGCATCTATGAGAATGGGACCGAACTGTTGAGGAGTCACGCGGGCGGCGCGCGTGGTCTTATGGAGACCCTCGTAGAGCAGTCGCATGCCCAGCAAGAGGCTTTTCAGACCATTGCTCGTGAATCAATGAACGCCTACATCGATTTCCTCTATGCTCCATTCGCTTACTACCAGCAGGCGGTAGAGACGGCCCAGGTTATCGCACGCCAGGGTGTTGAGACTGCGCAGCGAATTTCTCGCCAGGGATGGGATGCTGCCCAGACCGCGGCTCGCCAGGCGACTGAGGCTGTCCAGACCGGCACGCATCAGGGGTAAAAAATCCGGGCGATTCCAGAGTATTGCTTTTCGTTGATAGAGGGCCGGAGCTGCAGTTTCCGGCCCTCTATCCTCATGTTAAAATACGTAGAGATCTTGATTGATGCGTTTTCTAACATAAAGGGATATTTGCTATGGATGGGACAGCCGATTCTCAAGGAATATGTCCTGCGATTTCTCCTTCTGAAACTTCCGGGGAAAGCCGATCTGAACAGGTGAGGTTGAGGCCGCATCCTATCGGCATTGCCCTGTTTGTCGCGGGTGTAATACTGTTATCAACCGCGTCTGTGCTTGTTCATGGTCATCCACAGCCCTACCCGCTCGACCTGGATACGACCCTGACCGTGCAACACCTGCATCCTTATCCCTGGGTCAACGACTTCATCGAATTTGTCAGCGCGCTTAATAATCCGACCCCTACTCTTGTGGCCCTGGCGCTATGGCTGGTCGGCTTAGTCACTGCCGGCATAATCAGGCACCTCAAGGGTAAATCAGCGCTTGCGTGCTACGAGTCGGCTGCCGGTATTGTGGGCACAGTTGCCATTGCCTCTGGAATCAATTTTATTATCAACACCCTCGTCGCTCGCCCGCGTCCGCTGCCGGATGATTGTCTCGCACCCCATGACTGTGTGAAAGTTCTGAGTACTATTCCGGTTCATAGCTTCCCCTCTGGTCACACCGAAACGGATGTAGCCTATTATGGTTTTTTGCTGTATCTCAGCTTCACGCCCGCGATACGTCAGTGGCGCTACTATCATTTCTTGATCCCATTACAGGTGTTTGCCGCGTTAGATATTCTGCTGATTGGATATTCGCGCATCCTGGAAGGCGAACACTGGCTGACCGATGTTCTCGCGGGCTACCTCTCCGGTGCGCTCTGGCTCGCCCTCTGCATCTTCCTCTATCGCTTGATCACTTACTGGATAAAGCAAAAGCTTGAAATGAAGGCGACCATTGCCGGCTAACGTAAAAAGCGTATTTCTCACCCGCGCCAAAATGTAATATACTAAATTCGTAAGTAACTCCACCTCATGCTACATATTTGTCAGCTCTCTAACCTTGAGGTGATTCGGGGAAGCCCCGGCCTGGGGCGCGATAAATCTGGCCCCTACGTTCACCCCAATGGCTAGAGAACTATTTGCTTGGTAAAGGAAGGATAAGTATGGCAGCTCCAGTAACCGAAGGAATGCTTCTCTGGGAACCATCCGAGGAGATGAAACGACAGGCTAATCTCACCCATTATATGCAGTGGCTTGAAAAAGAGAAGGGCCTGCATTTTGACGACCCCGAAGAACTCTGGCAATGGTCGGTCGACAAACTTGAAGACTTCTGGGCTTCGCTGTGGGAATTTTTTCAAATCAAGGCCTCGCAGCCTTACAGCGCCGTACTGGTGGAAAGAAAAATGCCCGGCGCGCAGTGGTTTCCAGGTGCGAAACTCAATTACGCGGAACACGTCTTCCGCAATGCTACGACAGAGCGTCCGGCGTTGTTGTTCCAGTCAGAATCGCAGCCCTTAACGGAAATATCGTGGGATGAACTGTACCGCAAAGTAGCTACCGTCGCGGCTGCGCTGCGCGGCATGGGTGTACAATCGGGTGACAGAGTAGTTTCCTATATGCCGAATATTCCGGAATCGGCAATCGCGTTTCTGGCCTGTGCCAGCATTGGGGCGACCTGGTCAAGCTGCTCGCCCGACTTTGGCACGCGCAGCGTCATCGATCGTTTTCAGCAGATCGAGCCGAAGGTTCTTTTCGCCGTAGATGGATACATGTATAACGGCAAAATTATTGACAGGCGGGCTATCATATCAGAGCTGCAAGAAGCTTTGACTACAGTGCAAAAAACCATCGTCGTTCCCTATGTGTTCAAAGACTCGGGCGCTGAACGGTATGCTAATGCCATGATGTGGGATGATATGCCGGCCAGCAATGCCGAACTGACCTACGAGCAGGTGCCGTTCAGTCATCCCCTGTGGGTGCTTTATTCATCCGGCACCACCGGCCTGCCCAAAGCTATTGTGCAGGGCCAGGGCGGAATTCTGCTTGAGCATTTGAAGCAATTGTATATGAGCCTCGATCTCAAGCCGGAAGATCGATTTTTCTGGTATACCACAACCGGCTGGATGATGTGGAACCTGCTTCTGGGGGGATTGTTGCTTGGAACAACGGTCTTGCTCTATGACGGCAGTCCATCCTATCCCAGTATGAATGCGCTTTGGGAATACGCCGAAAAGTCTGGCATGACATTCTTCGGCACCAGCGCCGGATTTATACTCGCCTGCATGAAAGCGGAGATTGAGCCGGGCAAAACATTCGACCTGAGCAAGCTGCGCGGCCTTGGCTCGACCGGCTCTCCGTTGCCACCCGAAGGTTTCCAGTGGATATACGAGCATGTCAAAGAGGACCTCTGGCTGGCTTCGGTCAGTGGCGGTACTGACGTATGTTCGGCTTTCCTGGGCGGCTCAGTACTGCTACCTGTCTACGCGGGCGAATTGCAGTGCCGCGCGCTGGGAGCAAATGTGCAGGCGTTCGATGACAATGGGAATCCGCTTATCGATGAGATGGGCGAGCTTGTCATTACCGAACCGATGCCATCCATGCCGCTGTTTTTCTGGAACGATGCGAACAATAAGCGCTATCTCGAAAGCTACTTTGAGATGTATCCTGGTGTGTGGCGACATGGCGACTGGGTGAAGATTACTTCCAGGGGAAGCGCCGTCATCTATGGCCGGTCGGATTCCACGATCAATCGCAAGGGCATTCGCATGGGCAGCAGCGAGATTTATCGTGTGGTAGAAGACCTGCCAGAAGTACTCGATAGTCTTGTTATCGGTATGGAACGTCCAGGAGGAGGATACTACATGCCCCTCTTTGTCGTTCTCAGGCCGGGGGTAGAGCTAGATGATGCGCTCAAGGTGCGCATCCGCGATAAGATTCGCAGCAATCTTTCGCCGCATCACGTGCCTGACGATGTGTTCGTCATCCCAGAGGTGCCGCGCACTCTGAATGGCAAGAAGTTGGAGGTCCCGGTGAAGAAAATCTTCATGGGCGCCCCAATGGAAAAAGCCATCAGCGTAGACTCGATGAGCAATCCGCAATCCATGCAGTACTTCGTCGAGTTCGCGCGCCGGTTAGGTTAACTACGATCCGGTAACACAACAGTAGCCAGACGTGATAGAATGGTTTACGTGGAGGGAAGTTGTTTCCATTTTGAAACGGCGGGCGTATTAAAGATGTATTTCGCGCGATAGTGCGAGAATGTCATACATAGAACTGTATATAGGGAGCGCAGGGAGATTATCGACAGTGTTTGCTTTGCTTTGCTTGTGGTTGGGTAGATGAAGATTTGACGCTTGCTGATCGGGTTTTTGTCTGTAAGCGCTGTTGCTTGTCGCTTGACCGTGATCTCAATGCGGCCTTGAGTATTCGAAATGAAGCACTCTGATGGCTGTCGGACGTGCCGGAACTGGCTTCGCCGGCACGCAAATTCGCCTGTAGAGCAGCAAGCGGTGGCTTTCGGTGGATAGGGTGAAACTTGCTGCGGTGAAGCAGGCACTGGAGGGTGGTAAACTCCTTTTTTACCACGTTTTAGAAAGCAGATTTTGCGCATGAAAATTGGCATAGTGACGCCCTACGATTGGAGTTATCCAGGTGGGGTGCGTGACCATGTCTGGCATCTGGCTAACGAATTCATAGCAATGGGGCATGATGTGCGTGTGCTGGCACCAGCATCCGGCTCGAAAGGGAGGCTAACCGAAAGGAATGTCCTCAAAATGGGCCGGACAACTCCAATACCGATCAATGGTTCGATAGCGCGTATCATGCTTGATCCATCGCTGGTCTTGCGTGTGCGCAGGGTATTACAGCGGGAACACTTCGATGTGCTGCACGTTCATGAACCGCTGATTCCTGGCCTTTCGCTGGCTGCCCTGCGGTGTTCTCGCACACTGACCGTCGGAACGTTTCATGCCTCATCGTATCCGCGCCTGTATTCTACTTCTAACCTTGCATACGCGTCCGCCTTTCCATTCTTGCGACCCTATTTTCGCAGACTTGCCGGGCGCATCGCCGTTTCCAGTGCCGCTTACCAGTTCGTTTCGCGCTACTTCCCCGGTGATTATCGTGTCATTCCTAACGGTGTCAATCTCGAACGCTGCAAAACGGAGGTTGCGCCGTTTCCGCAATATATGGATGGCAAACGTAATATCCTCTTCGTAGGACGCTTTGAGAAGCGAAAGGGAGCGAAGTATCTGTTACGCGCTATCCCTTACATTCGCGAAAGGTACCCGGACACGCGATTTCTTTTTGTAGGAGATGGCCGCCTGAGACGAGGTTTTCAGAAGTTTGTCGAGAAGCATGGGTGGCAGGATGTCATCTTCACCGGCTATGTCCCGGATGAAGATAAATGGCGTTACTTCGCCAGTGCGCATGTCTTCTGCTCGCCTGCTACCGGAGGAGAAAGTATGGGCGTCGTGCTGCTGGAAGCGATGGCATCGGGTACTCCTGTGGTGGCATCGGATATCAGTGGATATCGTACTGTGATCAGCAATGGCATCGATGGGCTTTTGACCGCTCCACGTGATAGTGAAGAACTGGCCTGGGCCATAGGCCAATTGCTTGAGCACGAGCCTCTGCGGCAGAAGTTTATTCAGGTGGGCAAGCAAAAAGCGTTTGATTATGCCTGGCCGCGTGTCGCGCAGCATATTCTCGACTATTATTATGAATTAATGGAAGAGCGAGATAATCCGTACTTCAGACAAATCTCGCGCGCCCTGTAAAGGATAACGCAGATCATGCAACATGCTTCGAAGAATGTAGTGGATCAGCAAGAGTACAAAAAGCCTCTGGAAGCGCCTGTTGGATATAGCCGGGCCGATATTCATATGCACACCAATCTTGGCGATGGTTGGGCCAGTCCTGCGCGCGTGATTGAGGTGGCTACCCGCAAGGGTTTGCCCCTGATCGCCGTTACCGATCACGATCATCTCGAAGGCGCAAAACGGGTGGAGGAGTTAATCGCAAAGCAGAATAGCCCGCTACAAATGATAACCGGTGTCGAAGTCTCGACACGCCAGGGACATCTGCTGGGTCTGTTCGTCAAGAAGGCGCCCAGGGCGATGCGTCCTGTCGAGGAAAGCATCGATGCGATCAAAGAACAGGGTGGCCTGGTAGTTGTCCCTCATCCGTTTGGGCAACTCGTTCCCAGTTTGAATCGCAAGAAGATCGATGAGTTGCTGGAAAGGGGCTACGCCATCGATGGCATCGAAATATACAATCCCACGCCGGCGAATGCCTGGGTGCGCGCAAAAGTGCGCGAGGCCAATCAACAATGGCATTTTGCCGAAACAGGCGGAAGTGATGCGCATTTCTGGCAGCATATTGGAGCCGCCTATACTCTTTTCCCGGGTCGTACTCCCGGTGATTTCCGCCGGGCCATCCTTGAACGCACCGCTCGCTCCGGTGGACAGGAAATCCCGCCGGTTCGCCTTTCGCCGGGGGTCTACGTGGCGCAATGTGCCTGGAGCTGGTTTGTTGATCCCCCACGTCGCATGATGCGCTCGCTCAGGAGTGAGGGTCAGTAATCCAGACGGGGGAAAAAACGACCCATTGCTCGGGATGCGCTTTGATGATCCGCTCCATCCTTTTAATCAGGCCGTCCATCACGGCATCGGGATTCTTCCGCTCTTCTTGCGGCAGTTCAAGTGTGAGGGGCACAAATTCGCCCTTGATTTCGTTTCTCGAAGCGTGCCAGCTAAAGGCTCCAACGAGAGGCGCTCCTGTGCGCAGTGAAAGGGAAACGGGTCCCAGAGGCAGGCGCGCAATTGCTCCAAAAAAGGGCTTTTCCACGCTCTCTCCTTGCACCGCACGGTCGCCGGTAATCAGCACAAGCTGGTTATTCCGCAGGGCCTGCACAATTGCTCGCATTGGAGCGCTGCCGCCCAGGGGCACAAAATGCACGCCTTTGCTGCTGCGTAATGAGACCATCAGCTTCAGCATTCGTTCATCTTTCAGGCGTTCCACGGGTATCGTCAGTTGATAGCCTTTCGCGGAGAACCACTGGGATACGTAATCAAAAGGCCCAAAATGCGCGGAAAAGAGAATAACGCCTTTTCCCAGCGCCAGAGCTTCTTCGAAGTGTTCTATCCCACGAATGTCGGGCATACGCCGTAACAACCTTTCTGGCGATTCATAAGGCAAATAGAACACTTCGAGGTAATTACGCATGCTGTTCTGGAACATGCCGCGTACCGTGCGCCGTAACCGGCGGCGTCCGGCTCGTGTTGAGCGTATCTCAGGCCCAAGGACATGCAGCGCGTTGATCGTCGCCTGCTTTCTAGCTTTAGCTGCAATAAGCCAGGCGAGCGTACCCGCTATAATGGAGATGACCAGTATGAGCTGCCGTGGCAGGCGCGGGATGATAAATGAGCCGAGGCGAAACAGATTATACATCATACATGTCCAATCAGCTCTCCGGGGGCCAGAATGGACGGAACATATACCAGTGTTTGGGCCACTCGCGTACCACCTCTTCCATTGTATCAAACATGTATTGCGTCAATCGTATCACTTCGCCAGCCTGGTCCACGTCTTTCCCCTGCCTGGGGAAAATCGGCGGAAACGTTCGCACATAAAACCGGTTATGATGCCCATACCAGATATAGCCGGGCATAATCGCGGCACCACTTTTCAGCGCCAGCGTTGCGGTACCGGCCGGCACGTAGGTTTTGCGACCGAAGAATGTGATGGGTATGCCTTCGCTTGCCTGCGAGGGACGATCAATAAGAAGAGCCACGAATTGATTATCGCGGAGTACTCGTAAAATTTTTCGCGCTGAACCCTCAAGCGGAATAATATCGATGCCCTTCTCCATGCGCTGATTTTGAACCAGCACATTTAACTTTGGGTCGCTGAACGTCTCGGCAATAGCATACAGGTGTACATAGCGGGCCATAATAGCCCCACCCAGATCATAGTTTCCGAAGTGCGCTGTGACGAATAACGCTCCTCGTCCTGGCTTGAGCGCCTGATCGACATAATCTTGCCAGCGACTCGCGCCCTGCGTCAAATCGAGTATATTTTGCTCAACGCTTTCGACATCGATATGAGGGAAATATAAAAAATCTGAAACGTAGCGGCCGTAATTCCACCAGGAGAGAAAAGCCAGGCGACGCACGCGGGGATCATGTGCCGGCAGTCCTGTTACCTGAGCCATGTTCTGCCGGGTGATAATGCGTTTGGAACGCCAGCCAAAGTAAATAGCCCCGCTCATAGCCGAGCCAACAAAATGCCTCACATTACGTGGCGTCCAGCCGGCGATACTGCCTGCCCCCCGCAATATATTGTAGATAATTGACACGAAATCCTCCAGAAAATTGTTTCCTGCTAATACTATCCTCTTAGCTCAGCACGTGTCAATGCAGAGTCTCAAGTAGTACCTGCGCCTGGCCACATAGCTCGCACCAGCCCACGAGCCTGCCCGATTCTTCTTCCACGTGTGAAAGACGGCGCGCGCAGCGACAGACATATCCATGGTGCCGTGCCGGATTGCCAAAAACAAGCGCGTAGGGAGCTACATTGTGTGTGACAACCGAACCGGCGCCCACCAGCGCAAACTCTCCAATCGTAATACCACAAACAATGATCGAACCTGCTCCTACCGATGCTCCATACTTCACCAGTGTTGGCGTAATTTCCCAATCATCCGCGCTTTTCAGCTTTCCCCCGGGTGTGATGGCACGCGGCAACAAATCATTGGTGAAACAGACATGGGGGCCGATAAAGACGCCATCCTCAAGCGTCACGCCCTCAAAGATAGACGCATGATTCTGGATTTTCACTTTTGAGCCGATTCGCACGTGCGCGTCGATGTAGACGCCCTTGCCGATGTTGCAGGTCTCGCCAATAGACGCGTGTTCTCGCACCTGCGCTTGCCGCCAGATGCGTGTTCCCGTACCAATATGCGCGTCAGGTGATACTTCGGCAGTGGGATGAACATAGAATGATACTTCCGGCATGTATGTCTTCCTTCCAAATATAGATCGGTGAATGAGTCAGCATACGTGTTTGGGATGCCTCACCAAACATATCACATTTCCGTCATAACCGAAATTATCCTTATAACAAGGTCAGTGTCTACAAATATGCACCGTGTAACCTTGATTGCTACGTTTTCTGAACATCCATCAAAACGATATTCCTCTTGAGAAAAAGCTAAGGTTATAAAAGACCTGTTTTTCACAATGTAGCCGGGAGTGGATAGTAACGCTATGAACCTTGTAGCTTTCTCTATCAAGACCAAGGGCGTGCATAACTTTGCTCGTCGCCTGCGAACTGTTTTTACGCGCTTTGGTTTTACCGAAGCGCAAACCCGGCGAGCTTTGCAGGCTATTATCGATACCCTGCGGAGCTACAATGCCGCACCGACGTTCTTCATACCGGCCGTTGTTCTGCAAAGGCATGCCAGGCTGATAGCAGGAATCGCGCGTCTTGGAACTGAGATAGGCGTCCATGGCTATGTCCATAATGATTATCGAACTCTGACAAACTATGAGCAATATAAACAAACGCGGAAAGCGGTCTCTGTCTTTCAACGGTTACAGGTGCCTTTCCAGGGGTTTCGCAATCCCTATCTCGGCTGGAATGATACCTCGCTGCGCGTCTACGCGGCATTGGATTTCACCTATGAAAGCAACCTCGCGGTCTTGCATAAGGTGATCGATGTCGAGAAACTTTCACCTCGTATCAGGAGCGGGTTTGAGAAATCATTACAACTCTTTCAAGCTACTGCTTGCAATGCATACGCGCTGCGCCCTCAATTTGAGGGAACGTTGCTGCGTATTCCAACCAGCATTCCAGATGATGAGATGCTATTTGACCGTTTGCGTATCACCAGCGCCGGTGAAGTTGGCGACATATGGAGCCAGGTGATGCAACGTGTCTATGATCTGGGTGGCCTGTACACGCTCAATTTACACCCGGAACGCGGCATCTTGTGCAGGCAGGCACTTCAGCTATTGTTGACCTATGCTTGCAGTCGCCCGCTGCCGGTCTGGGTTACTCGCATTGGCGATATTGCTCAATGGTGGAAGGAACGCAGCCGGTTCCGCTTCAGATTGATCAAAGTGGATGACACGCGTTGGCAGGTAGAGGCAATATGTCCCGCTAAAGCGACGGTTCTGGCCCGCCACCTCACGATAGAAGACCAGCCGGTTCCGCGGTGGTTTGGTAGTGATGAACGGGTGACAACAGACCATTTTGTGGTACATGCCTCAACCTGTCCCTGTATCGGACTCTCGGAGAGAACGCCGGATGAGGTGATGAACTTCCTGCACGAACAGGGGTATCCAACAATAAGGTGTGCGGTTGAAGATGCCGGCCTCTATGCCATATATCTCGATAGAGCCGGGGGTTTGGGCAACACATCTCAAGAGCGATATGCGACGAAGATTGCGCTGGTGGAGCAGGTTGAGTCAATCGAGCGTCCATTACTCCATTTTGGCTGCTGGCCTGATGGATATCGTGCTGCTCTCTGTATATCAGGGGATATCGACTCGGTGACCGTACAGGATTTCTTTTTGCGCATCCTGGAAGTATTCCGCCCATCGCACATGTCATTCTTCGCCTCGCTCAGAATCCGCGGCAAGCCCTAATGCAGATTCTTCGCCTCACTCAGAATGACATGTGCGGGCTGTCATTCTTCGCCTCACTTAGAATGACATGTGCGGGCTGTCATTCTGAGCGGAGCGAAGAATCTGCGGCAAGCACATGTAGCATATCAAGAAATGTAGACGCTACCTATATCTTTGAAACGTAATTTCAACGGAAACATCAACCTGGAGAGCATAACCGGCATTTTATGCTTGGCAAGATGGGGATAATTATTCGCAGGTACGTTTTTGAGGAGGCGAGGATGAAACTCGAAGAGATGTATACCTCAGGTGAATATTTAGAGAAAAATCCAACCTGGCACGTGGAAGAATCTCCGTGGAAAGCAAAGCAGATTATGCGCTTGATAAGGCGAAATGGCATCGCGCCGGATACGATCTGTGAAGCAGGATGTGGGGCCGGGGAGGTGTTGAATCAGTTGCAAGGAAAAATGGCGGCTACTTGCTCGTTCTGGGGATATGAGATTTCTCCACAGGCGTTCGCTCTTTCGGAGAGCAGGGCTAACGAGAGGCTGCATTTCAAATTGGCGGATCTGACAAAGGAAGAGGGAGTCTTTTTCGATCTCATGCTCATTCTGGATGTCATTGAACACGTGGAAGATTACTTCAGTTTTCTACGCGCCTTAAAACCAAAGAGTAGATACAAAATAATTCACCTGCCCCTGGATCTGTCAGTACAGTCACTACTACGTCCCGGCGGCTTACTCGGTGTGCGCAGGGCATATGGGCATGTCCACTACTTTGATAAAGGTCTTGCCCTTGCAATGTTCGAAGAGGTTGGCTACGAACTGCTGGACTACTTTTATGCGCCGCGATCAATAGGTCTTGCTGATACGCTTGCGAAGAAGCTGCTCATTCCCCCACGGATGCTGTTTTATGCTATCCACAAGGACCTGGCTGTACGCATTTTAGGCGGCTACAGCCTGTTGGCACTGCTGAAATGAGGCCTGAGTAGATAACGGAAAGGCAATCGCTATGTGTGGCATTTGTGGTGTGTTCAACGCGCGGAGTAAAGAACCGGTCGCGCCGGGATTGATGGAGCGAATGAGGAGTGTTATCGTTCATCGCGGCCCTGATGAGCATGGAATGTACCTCGATGGCCCGGTAGGATTGGGTATTGTACGCTTGAGCATCATCGATCTCAGCGGCGGGCATCAACCAATTGCGAATGAAACGGGGAATATCTGGCTTGTCTTCAATGGCGAGATCTGGAATTATCAGACCTTGCGTAAAGAGCTTATCGAGAAAGGACATACTTTCTCTACCAGTAGCGATACGGAGACGATTGTCCATGCCTATGAAGAATATGGTGTGGATTGTGTGGCGCGCTTGCATGGGATGTTCGCGTTTGCGCTTTGGGATAACTTGCGGAAGCGTTTGTTATTAGCGCGTGATCGCGTTGGAAAGAAACCGCTGTATTATACACTCGTAGATGGGAATCTACTCTTTGCCTCTGAGATCAAATCGCTCCTGTGCCATCCAGGTGTAAGGAGGGAGGTTGATGCGCAAGCGCTGGCCGATTTTCTGAGTATACGTTATGTTCCGGCCCCTGCCACGCTCTTCGCGAATATCTACAAAGTGTTGCCAGGTCACTGGTTGCTCTATGAGAATGAGGTGGTACGCGAGGAGTGCTACTGGGATGTTAGCTTTGGCAAAGTCGAGCGCCGCCCAATAGCGGAGTATCTCCAGGGGGTTCAACAGCATGTATCGCGCGCGGTTGAAGAGCGTTTGATGGCTGACGTGCCGGTGGGAGCTATGCTGAGCGGGGGAGTAGATTCGAGTATTGTGACCGGTGTGATGAGCAGTTTGACGGCACAGCCTGTGCAGACCTTTTCGGTTGGTTTCGATCATCCTGATTATAATGAGCTGCCTTATGCCAGGTTGGTTGCCGGACACTTTGGTACTGAACACCACGAGTTGGTGGCAAAATCCGCGGATATGATGCGCTACTGGCCGTTGTTGACATGGCACAGGGACGAGCCTGTCAGCGAGCCTTCTGATCTGGGGGTCTATTTACTTGCCAAACTTGCGCGCCAGTATGTCAAAGTTGTGCTCTCGGGTGAAGGGGGCGATGAGCTATTTGCCGGCTATCCCAAGTATCTTGTTGATGGAATGGCCCGTTACGTTCATCTCATTCCGCCTTCTGTACGCGAAAATATGCTGCTGCCTGTTATTGATCATTTGCCGTACTCTATGCGCAAGCTGAAGATGGCGGCGCACAACCTTTGCCAGCCGGCGCCACAACGTTGGATGTCCTGGTTCGGCATTTTCAATGGCAGATTGAAAGAGCAGGTCCTTGCTGCCCACGTGATGGCAATGATTGATGCTGATGCCAGTCGCGTGTTTCGACGCTGGCTTGAGAAGAATCCGCAGCGGGATGCCCTTTCGTCGATGCTCTACCTGGATACCAAGATCTGGCTCCCCGATAACCTGCTGATGAAGGCCGATAAGATGACGATGGCCGCTTCTCTGGAGGCGCGCATTCCGCTGCTAGATTATCATTTGATCGAATACGCGGCACGTATTCCCTCGGAGATGAAGATTCGACCGTTTCAGGCCAAGTATTTGCTGAAACGAGCCTTTGCGGACGTTCTTCCGGCGGCAATTTTGAGGCGCAAGAAGATGGGATTTAACGTTCCAACAGGTATCTGGTTCCGCGAGGGTCAGCGCGGTATGATGACACGATTGCTGCTTTCTGAACGCGCCCGCGACCGTGGTTTTCTGAATACTGACTTCGTCGCGGCGCTGCTGAGAGATCATTTGCATGGTAAAACGAACTACCAGAACCAGTTGTTTATCCTTGCCAGTCTAGAAATCTGGTTCCGGGTTTTTATAGATAACGAGTCCCTGGAATATCCGGCGCTATCGCTAGAAGAACTGTTGGAAGAGCAAACGCTAGTGCCGGCTTTGTAGATGAACACAGGAGCGTATCGGGGATGGCAAACGTGCTGAAAGTGCTGATGATTGTGGAAAATGTGCCCGCGCCTAAGGATCGACGGGTGTGGCCGGAAGCGATAACATTGCGAGATCATGGATACCAGGTAAGCATTATTAGCCCGAAAGGGGCGACGGCATATAGAGAGTCATATAGTTGTATTGATGGCATTCATATTTACAGGTACCATCTGCCGGCGGTGAGGGGCAAGTATGTTAGCCACGTGGTGGAGTACACGGTGGCGCTGGTCATGACGTGCTGGTTGAGCTTGAAGGTGCTGGTGCGGCATGGCTTTGATGTCATTCATGTCGCCAATCCCCCGGATATATTTTTTATCGTCGGGATGTGCTATCGCCTGCTGGGAAAGAAGTTTGTGTTTGACCAGCATGATCTGGCGCCAGAGCTTTTCCAGGCGCTCTTCAAGAGAAATTCCAGGCTTCTGTACAGATTGATGGTGTTTCTGGAATGGTGTACGTATAAGATGGCTAACCTGGTGCTCGTGACAAATGAATCGCAGAGACGAAACGCCATCGAACGTGGGAGTTGTGATGATGGGAAGCTGGTTGTGGTGCGTAATGGCCCGAATCTCGAGCAACTGAAACCGGTTTCACCCGAGCCTGGGCTAAAGAACGGGTGGCGCTATGTATTAGGCTATGTAGGCATTATGGGCGTACAGGATGGGGTTGAGTATGCGCTGCGAGCGCTGTATGAACTGGTGTACAGGCGTGGGAGGAGAGATGTCGGGCTGATATTGATGGGCGAGGGTGAAAGCCTGTGCATGCTTCAAGCGCTTGCTCACGAACTAGGATTGGATGAGTATATCAATTTTACCGGCTGGATTCCTATCAAAGATGTGGCGCGCTATCTGAGTGTGGCGGATATTTGCCTGATACCCGATCCGTTGAATGGGGTAAATGAGTACAGCACAATGTTGAAGACGATGGAATACATGGCGATGGGGAAGCCTATCGTGGCATTTGACCTCTATGAGACGCGCTATTCGGCGGGGGAAGCAGCGCTGTATGCCGTGCCAAACCTGGCGAGCGACTTTGCGAACAAGATCGAAGTATTGCTGGGCGATGAAGCGTTGCGTTGTAGGATGGGGACCATAGGGCGAAGGCGTGTTGAGGAGGAACTGAGCTGGGAGCATAGCAGGAAGAACCTTTTGCGAGCATACGAGACCTGTTTTGCCAGGAGAAAGTGAAAGGCGGGCGACCACCAGGGTACGCTCCTACGAACCATTTGTGCCGGCAAAGATCGCTCGTTCCACAAGTTCGCTCAAAATATGGCCGATCAGCATGTGTGCTTCCTGGATACGAGGGGTATCGGTAGAGGGAACACAGAGACAATAATCGGCCTCCCTTTTGAGCAGGCCGCCATGTTCTCCTGTCATTGCGATAGTCAGCATTTCTCTCTTGTTCGCGGCCCGTAGCGCCTCTACAACATTGCGTGAGTTGCCGCTGGTGGAGAGACCAATGGCCACATCTCCTGCCTGGCCGAATGCCTCGATCTGACGAGAAAAGACCAGGTCGAAGCTGTAGTCATTGCCGATGGCGGTCAGAGCTGAGGGATTGACCGTTAAAGCCTGTGCCGGGAGTGCCGGTCGATCCAGGTAGTATCTTCCGACAAACTCGGCGGCAAGATGCTGTGCATCAGCGGCGCTGCCACCATTGCCGAAGAAGAGCAGCTTGTGGCCGCTTCGGATGGCTCCAATGATCCTCTCTGCCACCTCAGCACAGACCTCGGTATAGCTCAGAAGTCGTTGTTTGGCGGCAATACTTTCTTCGATGCGCTCTTTAAAGAGAGCTTGAAACTGTGTGATAGACTCGATTTGTGTTTTACTCTGTTGTGCTGACCTGAGGAGCATATGCGTTCACCCTCCATGTTTGCAAGCCCAGAGGCTCGAAACTCATGTCGATGATTGTACAACCAAGTTCTTTGAGCTTTGCTGCCACGGTGTGTTTCCTCTCGGCGGGACAATAAAGCAGCAGGTATCCTCCACCGCCTGCCCCTGTGATCTTTCCGCCCAAAGCTCCGTACTTGCGCGCGGTTGCGTAAAGACCATCAAGCTGTGGATTGGTTATGCGGCTAGACAACATTTTTTTACACTGCCATTCCCTGTGAAGTAGTTCTCCAAAGTTGTCAAGTTGCTGCCGGAGCAAGGCATTCTTCATCTCAACGGTGAGCGCTTTCAGTTCGTGTAGCGCCAGCATTGTCATTGCTTCTTTCCGCTCATAGCGATCAATTTGATCCGAGAGGATGTGAGACGATAGACGCATTGTACCCGTATAGCAGAGCATGAGATTATACTGTAATTCGTTCAACACATTGGGGCTAAGCTTGAGTGGATTCACGACCACGTGGTCAGGCAGAAATTCGATATAGTTGAAGCCCCCGAAAGCAGCAGCATACTGGTCCTGTAGCCCTCCCTCGATACCCAGTTCTTCGCGCTCGATAACGCAGGCCAGGTCCGCGATTTCATAATCTGTGAGCGGCAGGTGTTCAAACTCTTTCAGCAGACCAACCAGCGCTACGATCATCGCAGATGATGCGCCCAGCCCTGAACCGGGAGGCGCGTCACTATGCAGCAGGAGGTCGAAGCCCCTATGCTCCGCCGCTACCAGCTTGCGGATGGCGGCTTTGACGAGGTCAAGTTTGCCATCGTAGATGAGCCGGTCCTCGGGGTCGTAGGTGACCGAGACGCCAAAGTCGAGAGAATGAACGCAAATATTCCCGTCGCGGCGGGGTTGAAGCGTCCCATAAGCATAGCGATTGATGGTTGTACTCAGGACGCAGCCGCCTTCTAACTGAGGAAAGGGCGGTACGTCGGTTCCTCCCCCGGAAAGGCTGATTCTCAGTGGCGCCCTGGCGCGAATGAACATGCTGACTACCTTCCTTGTTCTATTGCGGCCAACAGTGGTACAGGATGAGATTGAAGCCTCGTATAATCCGCGGGCATGCCGATATCGATGAAAAAGCCGTTCAATGGTAGACCATATAAGCCTTGCCCAATGAGTCTGGGCAAAATGTCATTTTCCAGGGAAACCGGCTTTCCCGCGGGTATGAAATCGAGTAACTTGCGCGCGAAAACGTAGACACCGCCATTAATCAGGCCCCTGGTATGACCCTGGCCTTTCTCAATGAAACTTGTGATGCGGCCTGCTTCATTCAAGCCCACTGCGCCATAACGTTGCATGTCGTCGACATCGGTGAGCGCTAATGTTGCTAGCGCTTCCATCTCGCGGTGATAGGACATCAATGCTTGCAACTCAATATCGAACAAAGAATCGCCGTTCATGACAAAAAAGTCTTCCTCATGAATCAGGTCTCCGGCGAGCTTAAGCGCTCCTGCTGTTCCACGCAGTTCAGGCTCGTAGGAGTAGTTAACCTTGATGCCCCAACGATCTCCCTTCCCAACATGTGATTGAATAAGATCAGCTTTATAGCCGAGGCAGAGAATAACTTCATCAACCTGGTGCTTCTTAAGCTGTAGGAGCAGGTACTCCAGAAAAGGTTTGCCACCTATTGGAGCCATTGGCTTATTCAGTTGTGCCAGTACCGGGCGGAGGCGGGTGCCAGCGCCGCCGGCCAGGATGAGAGCTTGCATCGTATTCCTCAAGGATAGTTCGTCAAACAAAAGATCGTAACAGCGCCTGACTCTATCGATCTGGCGTTAGTGATCGCTGCCTTGCTTTTCGTCCCGGCGTGCATGAGTTCTTGCCAGGGCCGCTTCATTGCTGAATTCGTCTAGAATGCGCACCAATTGGGCGCAGGCTGTTTTCCAGCTGTATTCGGCCTCTACCAGGGCGCGACCTGCATTTCCAAGGGCCATGCGCAGCTGGGGATTGCGCAGCAGTTCCACTACTGCGCTAGCAAATTCCGCCGGCTGGTCTGCTACCAGCAGGTGCTTGCCCGGCTCTACGACCAGCCCTTGATAACCAACAGTGGTGGAGACGATGGCTTTGCGCATGGCGAGGGCTTCAAGTATCTTGACGCGCGTGCCACTGCCAATCTGCAAGGGGGCGATGGCTACGGCGGATGAGGCCAGGTAGGGGCGTATATCACGGACGGGACCTGTGACGGTGACGCCCGGTAGTCCGGCCAGGCTGCAAACTTCCGGCGGTGGATTTCTGCCGACGATGTGCCAGGTGGCGTCGGGTATGTGTTGTCGAATGATGGGCCAGCAGTGTTGGGCGAAGAAGATCACTGCGTTCGTGTTTGGATAGTAGTTCATTGTTCCTGTAAAGACGATCTGGTGGGGGATTACTTGTACGGCGTCAATCTCGCCAAAGGTCTCAACGTCGATTCCTGTGCGAACGACTTCGATGCGCTGCTGCGGCAAGGATTGTTGTAAGAGCAGGCGCTCGCGTTCGCTGGTGACGAGGACGAGGTTGGCTTTGGCGCAACGCTGCAGTTCAGCGGGTTTGACGAGCTGGTATTCGTGGCGATTGTACCATTGACGCAGCGGGTTCTTTTCGTGTTCGTAGGTAAGCTGCAAGAGTTCGTGCTCAATATTATGCTGGTCGATGATGATTTTGATGCCTGCCGGCAAGCGATAACCGGCTACGTGCGAGCTTTCGAAAAACACGGCGTCGTAGTGGCGGCTGGCGAGCATGTTATCCAGGGCGGATTGCATTGCTGGCAGGAGAAAGAGATGCAGCAGGAAAGATTTTCCGCGAGCCACGCTCAACAATTGCCGTAAACGCTTAAGAGAAGGAGTCTGAAACGGTATCAATTGCACGGGATAGGCGAGATCTTGCAATGCTTTTCCCACATCATGGGCTTGAAGATCGCCGCTATCTACCAGGCTGAGTAATGAGATGGTATGGTGTTGTGCCAGGGCTTGCAAAAAATGGTAGTTTCGCTCGCCGGCTGTAGTTCGCGGGTCTGGTAGATGGGCGGATATCATGAGCAGATTCATGGATAGCTTCCTTCGTGGCCGCAGAGATTCTTCGCTGCGCTCAGAATGACATGCCTTGCGGCATGTCATTCTGAGCGCAGCGAAGAATCGGCCTTCGTGTTTCTTCACCAACGTTTTTCCGGCTTAAGCGTACAGCGCGCATATTGGTAAGGTGGTTGTTCTGGATGTTGAGATGAGGTGACGAAAACCATGCAGGGTATATATCCCTCGCCTTGCTGTCCTGAAGGTGGGATTGGTTCTCTACGTTTTCGTGCGCGAAATTACTCCTTCTCTACCCTGATGGACATCTCCTGGGTACATGGAGGTGGTATTTCTTATCTAGAGCGGGACAGGGACGAGGGGCAGGTGAATGTTGACGAAGGAAAAGGGAAATGAGAGAGGTGACGTGATGAAGCGGGGGCTGGCAGCTGCCATGAAATATTTGACGAACCATGTAGTGAATCATATTCCGTCTTATACCATACGTCACGCCTGGTATCGCGATGTGCTGGGTTGGAGCATCGGGCCGGGAGCTTCGATTCTCTTAAACCAGCATATTCAGATGGCGGGCGTACGCAGTAGCGGGCGCAAGGTGGTGATTGGCAAGGGGACGGTCATCAACTACGGGTGCTTGCTTTATACGACGGGGGGAATTGTGATTGGAGACCAGGTGAGTATTTCGAGTGGGGTATGGCTGGTAACAGGTATGCATGATATGAACGATGCGGGGTTTGCTGTGAGCTACAAGCCCATCATCATTGGCAACTACGCCTGGATTGGCATGCGCGCGACGATACTGGCGGGCGTGACTATTGGCGAGGGAGCTGTCGTTATGGCAGGGGCGGTGGTCACACGTGATGTTCCACCTTACGCGGTGGTAGGCGGTGTGCCGGCCAGAGTGGTTGGGAATCGAGCGCTCTGCGATCCTTCCTACACGCTGGATTTCCGTCCGCTTTTTGAATGAAAGGATACATGCGCTGATGAATGCTGCCGCGGAAAACCAGCAACACGGCCAGAAAGGGCGCGCTATCCATATAAGCGTGAAGCATATCGTAAACAATACGGTTATTTCGCTGGCTGGGCAAGTAGTGACATGGTCTTCAACGCTTGTGCTGCTGATCGCTTATGGGCGTTTTCTGGGCGCTGCGAAATTTGGCGAACTCTACCTGGCAATTACGTTGGTCGGGCTGGTTGGATTTCCTGTTGAGTTTAGTTTTAGCCAGCAACTGACGCGTGAAGTGGCGCAAGATGCGAGCAAGGCGAAAAGCTATCTTACGAACGCGCTGCTGTTAAAAGTTGCGCTGTGGCTGGGCTTGTTTAGCCTGCTGGTATTCCTTAGCCACCTGCTGGGCTATGATAGGGAGCAAGGTGTCCTGGTTGCGATTTGCGGAATTACGCTGCTGAGCACTTCTATAGCCAGTACTTTCGCATCATTGCATGTAGCTTTTGAGCGAGTGATCTACCCGGTTGTTGGTTCGATCTGCGAAAAAGGGGTAGCCGCGCTGGTTGGCTATCTTGTACTTCGACACGGGGCAGGGGTAGAAGTAATGGCCTGTGTGCTTCTAGGTGCTTCTATCGTCAATGCAATCTGGCAGGCCAGCTGGTTTATCCGCCTGGTAGGAGTTGGCTTTGACATTGATTGGAAACTTATCTGTGGCCTGATACGCGCAAGTATACCGTTTGTGACCTATGGCGTATTGGGCGTGCTCTATTATCGTATCGATACTGTTCTTCTCTCTGTTATGACAAACTCAGCTGTGGTGGGCTGGTATGGTGCTGCGTATCGCCTGTTCGATACGCTGAACTTTTTACCGACGATCCTCATGACGCCCATTATGTATCCCGTTTTTTCGAAACTCTCTACTAGCACGGACGATGAGAGGCTGAAGGTGGCGATTGAAAAGACGATGAACTTCTTACTCTTCTTCGGTATACCTATGGCTGTGGGAATGATCGTGGCGGCTCCAAATATCGTGGGCTTTCTTTACCATCGAGCGGAATTCTCGCATACCATCCCTACGCTTCAGGGTCTGGCGCCAGGCTTGATCCTGCTCTACATAAACGCGGTTTTGGGTACGATCATCGTGAGTACAAAGCAAGAGAAAACATTCCCTGTTATGGCCGCGATTGCTCTCGTTTTCAATCTTGGACTCAACCTGCTATTGATACCCATCTATCGGCATGTGGGAGCGGCAATAGTGACCTCTCTTACCGAAATGCTCTTAGCCTGTATGGCGATAGTCTTTCTGCCAAAGCGCCTGCTGCCGGTAGGTAGTTTGCCTGTCGCGGTCAAATCGCTCGCGGCAAGCCTGGCGATGGCGGTAGTGATCATGTTCATGAGTAGCTATCAGATTCTGGTCATACTCCCGGTCGCTATGCTGGTCTATTTTGGCATGGCCACGCTACTGAGAACAATACCTGCTCAAGACATGCAGGCTCTTTACAACGCGGTACGCCATAGGCGTGTCATTCTGAGCGCAGCGAAGAATCCCGTCGAGACGCAAGAAGCGTCACAGATAGCTGGGGAGGAACCGTATCATGGACGTATCATTCTGAGAGACTGGCCATGTCATTCTGAGCGCAGCGAAGAATCTCTGCCGCACGTGGATTCTGAGCGCAGCGAAGAATGACACGACCTAGACGACAGACAGGCGGTGATTGGTTTGATTCAGCAGGGTGAGTGATGTTTTGAAGGGAGATCGAGCGATAGATGAATGGTGAGGCGAAGCGTATCAACATCGCGTTTTTGACGGCCTTTGACCTTGAGGATATACAGGCCTGGTCATGGGCCGGCACGTTTTATTTCATGGCTCAAGCTCTTGAGAAGTACTGCGGAGAGGTATCTCACATCGGCCCAATAAATTGTTGGGAACAGGTGGCGGCGCGGGTGATTCGCAAGGGTTCATCGCTTTTACTCAAGAAGAACTATGTGTCATATCACAACTTCCTGGTCGCCAGGAAGTACGCGAAAGTCGCGGCGCGGCGACTGGCGAGAGGGACGTTTGATGTGATCTTTACCCCGGTAGGCGAGCCAGAAATAGCCTTTCTGAAAACAGATATTCCTATCGTGCTGTTTGAGGATGCGACCTATGGTCAATTGATGAATTATTACCCGGCTTACTCGAACCTGCTGAAGCGGTCGATCTATGAGTTGAATACGTTGGAGGAACTGGCGCTCAAGAAGGCGAGCCTGGTTCTATGTAGTTCAGAATGGGCGGCCCGTTCCGCTCTTGAGGATTACCATACGGAGAAGCGGAAAGTACATGTGCTTCCTCAGGGCACAAATATCGAGCATCCGCCCGCGAGGGAAGAGGTCTGGCGGAAGCGCAAGTCTGATCGCTGCCGCTTATTATTCGTGGGGGTCGATTGGCAAAGAAAAGGGGGCGAGATAGCTTTTGAGACCCTTTTGCGGCTTGAGGAATTGGGGATTCAAGCAGAGCTAATCGTGTGCGGCTGCGTGCCCCCGCCGCAGTTTTCCCATGAGAGGATGATGGTTATCCCTTACTTGTATAAGAGCGACGAAAAACAGCGCGAGCAGCTAGAACAGCTGTATATGACATCCGATTTCTTCCTCTTGCCGACCAGAAGTGAAAGTTATGGGATGGTGTTTGCTGAAGCAAGCGCATTTGGATTGCCTTCCATTACCAGTGATACGGGAGGTGTTTCTGAGGTAGTGAGAAATGGTGAAAACGGCTTTGTGTTAGCATATCATGCACGAGGCGCCGAGTACGCAAAAGTGATCGCGGACATCTACCGCGATGATCAGCGCTATAAGGAACTGGTGAGGTCGAGTAGAGCGGCTTTTGATACAAGATTGACCTGGGATAGCTGGGGAATGGCGGTGGCAGATTTGATTGCGCAACTGTTGGGCCGGTGATTCCAGGTAGCGATATCATGGAATGTAATAAAATAATCCGGCAACAGAGACGGGCCGATGATTGTTTTTCACAAAATAATTCAGCAATGGTTGGTTCCCTAAGCGGGCGATGAATCGGCGGTGGGCACGATCAATTGCCCCTACGGAAGGATTTTTTTTCATGTATAAGCCAGGCGCGAAGACGATCATGAGGCGCTTAAAAATCGGTGTGATCCCTATGCTGGCAATCTTCCTTGTGGGATGTTCGTCCGGCATGGCGGTAACGTCCCCGTCACAACAAGCCGGGCAGCATACGGCAAGAAAAGGGACAGTGTACTATGTTTCTAAAAATGGAAACAATACCAGTGGTACATCATGGAAGACGGCATGGTCTGAGTTAGGGAACATAAACTGGATGGTGGTCAAGCCGGGAGATACCATTGTATTAGATGGAGGTGCCAGGCAAATGGTCTATACCACCACGCTCACATTAGAGAAAAGCGGCTTGCCTGGAGCGCCGATTACCATTAAACGCTCTACCGACCTGGGGCATAATGGGACGGTGGTTATCTTCGGCGGTAGATCGCAACCACTGCCGTATTGTGGTGAATCCCCAGCTTCGTATCACCTGCGCAGTCCGGTGCTGAGTACCGGTATCGAGGCAGGCAACGCCTCATGGGTGACGGTTGATGGCATGGCATGGCACGGCATTCAAATACACGGCGCCGGATGGCTGGGCGGTATAAGTATGAGAAATATGAGTATAACATCGGGTCATGATATTTTCCGCGATATGGAGATTTATGATAATGGCTCGGCGTTTCTCACGCAGACAGATGGCTGGAATCCTTTTGGGCCGGGAATAGATCCGCAAGGGGCAAATGTGACGTTTGAGGACATGGACATTCATGATAACGGGGCCAACGCTTTTCAATCGGGTGGGCCGCTCAATGGAATGCTGGTACGAGATACCTGGATGCATTTTCTACGCACGTTTCCAGGTCACCCGAGTACGTCATATAATCTCTGCACGCATAATGATGGGTTTCAAATCATTAATGTCGCCAACCGGAATTCCGGACTGGATTTTGAGGATGATATCATCGGGCCGGGTGTCACCAACGCGATTATCAATAGTGACTCTGGGCACGCCTCAAACGTGAGAGTGAGCAATGTTTTGATCCTGGACCCGGGCAGTAACGGCATTTTTCCCGATACGGCAAAAGTGACAAACTGGGTCGTTGATCACGTGACATCTATCGCGCAAAACGGGAACCTGGCCCTGGCAGGTAGCGGAAATAGCGTGATGAATTCCATCTTTTATGATGGATATATGTATGAACATAATTCTGGCGGGCCGCTAGGCGCTTTGAATAGTGTCGCGCTATCGGTGAATAACTGCCAATGGCAAACAGCGAATGATGTGGCCGGGATAGAGGGCCAGATAGCCAATCCGGAGTTTATGACAGATCTCTCGTCCTATCCCGCGCACGCAAACGGGACCGACCCGAACCTGAGTGGTACGGATAGCTATCCGACGATAGATTTTCTCGATCACGCGGATTTCTCCCTGCAAGCAGGCTCACCCTGTAAAGGGGCAGGCTCCAGGATTACCTCGGTTTCTCAATTTCTGAGGATGGTTGCCGGCTGATATGGAGCTATAGAAAGCGGTGTGTGAGGACGGGGCCGATCAATCGGCGATGTGTACGATAAATCGGCCCCTACGGGCCGTAGCAGTCCGTCAAACGTCATTTGACCGATTTGAAATAGCTTCAGCAGCGTTGCCAAAAGCGCCAAACGAAGGTTGGCGGACTGGTAGGGGCCGATTCATGGAGTATTTCAAGTTCGATGCAAGAGATGCGATGGGATAGGCAAAAGCGGCGTCCCCGCGAAAGGGTCGATTCATAGAGTGTTTCAAGTTCGATACTGCTGGATCAGGGTTTTCAAGGCGTAATACTGGGGTCTGGGCGAATTGTTGTGGACATCAAACAGGTCAAGTCGCCCATAACCTGCGTAGCTCGCGGCATCAAATTGACAGGCGAAAGCAACACCTGCCAGGGCCATGGCTTGAATGGCGAGAGCTGTGAATGTGGTAATAAACGTGGCGTCGTTTCCATAAGCGGGCGGTGGATTGCTCCCATCAGCATTCCATTCGCTAACGCCGATGGGCAACTCCTTACCGAGCGTTTCGCGTATCAGGGCGCGGATTTGTCGCGCGAGTTGACGCACGTTTCCTGCCTGGCCCAGGCAAACCTGCGCTATACGTTGCCAGCAGGCATACCAGTGAAAACTGATGGCATCCGGCAACACCCGCGAAGCCTTGACCCCTTGCAGAAATGCGTAGAGAAAGCCCATGTTGCCGGTAACCGGGCCAATAAATCGAGCGCGCGGGTTGATCTTGCGCAAGCGCGGGATGAGCGTATTCCATTGTTTGAGGTAGGTGTCAACGGAGATACCGCTGTAATCCGGCTCGTTACCAAACTCATACAGGTCGCAGCGCGAGCCGGCATAGGAAACAACATGGGTATCAAACGGGGCATTGAAGATGTTGACTAAGACGCCAAGGCAGGTCATGCCACTACGCTCGATGGTTTTTAAGCGTTGTTCGATCTGCGAATCGGTTGTGGCGCGATGATCAACCAGGCTTCTATCAAAGAAGAAGGTGCGCATAAGGGTGAAATGGGCAGATTGCAATGCCTGCTGCATGGGCGTGCTGGTTTCAATGTTATTGGCGCTCCATTCCTGGGTGTCATTTGTACCGAAGAGGAAGGAAGAGATGTTGTCCTTCCAGAGCTGCTGGCCCGGAAGCAATGTTGGCGGCGCTTGAGATGCCTGTGTAGAACCCTGCCCTGTATGCGAACAGGCGGCGCATACAAGGTAACAGGTGAATATGACTACAAGCTGGCGACGTTGTCTCCATACGGGAGCAAGAAGCGGTTTCACGCGCGGCATGTACCCCTCTCTTTCTGGCGATCTGTTCATCGCTCAAACTGTAGGAGACGGGGGTGGTGAGGAGATAGCGATGCGCGTCGTGATGCGGTTGAAACATGCCGCCGTTTCGATAGAAGCCACAACCAGCTGTTGAGCTTCCTTTATGCGAGGTTGAGGTAGCTGTACTTGCCGGCGCGGGGCATCACCGGCTTTACATGCCCATTTTCACGGGAGCATTACCAGGTGCTGCTACGCTTAGCGGTAGCGCGGGTGGCAGCAGGAGAAATGGATGAGCGTGGCGCGGTGACACAGAAAGGTAGTGTACGATGATCAAGTATGTGATGACGGCGACGGCACTGAAGTTGTTTTCCGCTACGCCGCAAACGAGGAGATTCTACCGCCAGCTGGGGAATGCGATTGGCCCGAGGGTGAGAAAGCATATCGGCCTCAATAAAATGTACCTGGATCGTGTGAGGTCTGTGCTGGATGTATGCAGGCAGCATGACGTGATTCAGCCAGGAGGGAAGCTATTAGAGGTAGGCACCGGTTGGCTGCACTGGGAATCCACGATCATCCGGCTTTTCTATGATGTGGAGATTACGTTATTTGATATCGTGGATAATCGCCAGCTGGCGGCTTACAAGCACTACCTTGGACAACTTGAGCAGGTGATTGATGAAGTGGTAGAGATGACGGCGGCAGAACATGAGCGCGTGCATGATTTACTGTGGCGTATTCTAAACGCTGATTCATTCGATGAAGTCTACGAAATGCTGGGTTTTCATTATGTCATTAATCCAGGTGGAACACTCAAGCACTTTCAGGACGAGTCTTTTACGCTCATTTACAGCAGCAATGTGCTTGAGCATATAGATAGGCGTATACTGCCGGATTTTATTCACGACTACCGGCGTGTATTGCAGCCGGGCGGCCATTCCATTGATCTGATTGATCTGAGTGATCACCTGTACTGGTATGACGAGCATGTTTCTATTAAGAACTATTTAAGATATTCGGATAAGGTATGGAGACGGTATTTCGAGAACGAGGTGCAGTATATCAACAGGGTGCAGCGGCCCGAGTGGCTTGAACTGTATCGTAACGCGGGGCTTGACCTGGTTGAGGAGGAGGCGATAACGGCGGACATCGGAAGCATGGACATTGACGAAGGCTACAAGCACCTGGACAACGAGGATTTGCGCTGTGTGACGCTCAGGGTTGTGCATCACAAACCACGGCTTCATTAATCGGCGCCCTGATGAATTTTGCCAATCGAATCAGGCAATGAGAGGCCTTCTGTGCCCCTGTCATTGAAGGGTCATGTCATTCTTCGCTGCGCTCAGAATCCCATGGCCCTTCAATGACAGGGGCATGTCATGCTGAGCGCAGCGAAGAATCTCAGCCGGGCGAGTGAGATTCTTCGCTGCGCTCAGCATGACATGGCCCGATGCGGTCATCAAAATTCATCAGAGTGTGTGGTCAGCCTGTCCGGCTAGTGCGTATCCACTCTGCGGTGTGCTTTTTGCTGTGCTTGAGTACGAGAAGCACCCATAGCTTCCAAAGCATGAATGCCGGCGCGTAAAGCAGAGACCTATAAACCGTTACGGGGGGGCGCAACAGCAGGAATACTGTGCTGACGTAGAAGGCCAGGCCGGCAATAAATGCGAAACTCAGCAGGAGTGCCGGCGGAAACGATAACAGGGCCGATAGGACGAGCGCCAGTAAAGACGAGCCTGCTAAAAAGGAAAGCGGCGGGGTCAGGAGTTCTAGCATAGCTTCAAAGCAGGCCCATGTGCGGCGTTGTAGGGTTGCTTTGAGCAGGTCGATGGCGATCTGCCAGGTAGTATTGCCGTTTCCCAATGTTTCCCATCGTATGTCCTGCGTGCGCATGGCGGCGAACGTGGTTGGCATGATCGAATAGATAATGGCTTCCGGTACGTAGCGCACGCGTTCGCCCTGCCGCACGAGGGAGAGGTAGTATTCGTAGTCTTCGGCAAGTGAGTATGCCTGCCAGGGATGACGTTGTAAGAGGCCGCTGCTGAAGCACATACCGTTGCCCGTAAGTGTGGAGGATGCGCCCAGGTATGTCCTGGCGAGGGGACGCACGTGGGCATGAAGGGCTACGGCGATCCAGCGCAGGGCGCTGCCGGGTGATGCGCTGGCATTCAGCACCGTCCAGCGTCCTTGCAGCGCCTCTGCTCCGCGTGCTAGCTCTCTTGCCATATGCTGCAAAAAAGCTGGTTCTGTTTCGGAATCGGCATCGATGATGACATATGCGTCATACGTTGAGGGGCTTGCCGCGATCTTTTGCAGCATCCAGTTGAGCGCATAGCCCTTGCCACGCCTGGCCGAGTCGCATCGTTCATAGACGCTAACGCCGTCAAAGCGGCGTGCCAGTTCTGCCGTGGTGTCGGTACAGTTGTCGGCGATGACGTAGACGGTGTAGCGGTCTTTGGGGTAGGCAAGCCTGGCAAGGCTCGTTAAGAGGTTGCCCAGCAGCAGCTCTTCGTTATGCGCAGGGACGAGGATGGCGAAGTTGTAACGGGGCGTTTCTTTGGCGCTGGGGCGAGTACCAGCGGCCTTGCGTTTTTGCGTGGCGACGATGGCGGTGAGCGAGAGGACGATCAGGTAAAGAATGGGGGCCGCGATCACTACCTCTGCTGCCAGCAGAAGCAATCTGAGAAGCTGGATCATGGACATGGTTGGGACGTTTCCTTTGCATGTTGTTTCTCTATCGACGGGAGTTTCATCAAGATGCCGGCCAACATGCCAACATAGATGACGTTGCGATAGAAAGAGAGTTGATAATCCGCGAAAGCGACCATGATCTCCATGATGATCATGCAGACAACATAGATGGCGATGAGCCGCAGGTACTGGTCGCGCAACAGGCGGGCGTAGAGGCACCCGCGCACGATGATGGCTCCGAAAAGATACCAGAGGGCGAGATAACCGAGCGGGCCTAAGCGCATCCACACCCAGTAGATGGTGTTGTGGGGTATGAAGTTGTAGACCGGGTCGTCCTTTGAAATGTCGATGAGCGGAATTGGCTCCAGGAATGGTTTGCCGAAACCGAGTCCTAATGGATTGAGCCTGGCGGTGTAGATGAGATCGAAATTTTCGGTGTCACGGTACAGGTTGGAGGCGGCATCGGAGGGGTCGGGGTGAAAAACTGAGACAATGGCGCGCGCGGGTTCGCTGAAGCCCCCTGCTCCTTTGTAAAAGAGTGCTACATAAGTGCTGCCTGGCAAAAGGGTGAGTAGCAGGAGGACGGCCAGTAATTTGCGCGCTTCTGGCTTGATGGCAAAAATAAGCGCCCAGGCGACCAGCAGTCCGACGAGAAGGGCGATGAAATCCGCGCGCCGGTTATTGGCGATCAGCGAAATAAGGAGGAACGGTAGAAGCGCGAGGGCTGTATAGAATTGCGGGTGGTATTTATAGTACAGGCTGAACAGCGCGATCAGCAGGAGGATGGATATCCAGAAATAGGACTCCTCATGTGACATGATCTGGTGATAATCGGCAAGGTCGCCATGTATGACGATGAAGTAGATGTACACACCTTCCAGGGCTTTGATGCCGGCGCAGGCGATGACGAGCCAGAAGAAGTAGCGTAGATGTAATCGAGAGCGAACCAGATTATAGGCCAGGAGATATCCCAGGAATAGATACCAGAACGATCTGACTTCATTGACGGTGATTTTCAAATTTCCGCCGGTCGCCAAGCCGTGTACTATGCCCCATACAATGCAGAGCAAGAAGAGAGTGAATGGAAGGATGAGTTGCCCGCCCTGCACCATTTTTTGCCGCTTGAGGAGGTTTTGAACGATCATGACGAGCAAGACGAACAGCATGAAGAAACCGATTGGCCGGTCTGGCAATCCTTGGAGGGCCAGTGGCCAGTAGAAGACAAACACATTGGGTGTGCCGCCGAAAACGAGCAAGGGATTTTGCTCAATGAGGAGCGTACAACTAAGTACGGCAAAGAAGCCAATTACAGGCCAGCGAAAGGTGAGGACGAGAATGATTGAGACCACCAGGAGTTGCACTGCAAGAAAGAATCCGGTGGATACCGCGGCGACAACCAGCAAAAATACAAGGCCGAGCATGCCACTAAAAAGTGACAGAAACAGCACCAGGTCACTCCGCTTGCGCTCAGAGAGCAAGAGAGCGACGGTGTCTCGCTTTTTTGGTGATGCAGTTGGTTGAAGAAGCTCCATGATAGCCCTTCTTATTTTTTTAGCGTGACATAGGCGATCATACTGATGGTTACGAGCAAGACGAGCAGGCGGGTTTTCTTATCATAGTCGCGAGAAATCAAGCCCAGGCTAATAAATACGGCGAACAATACCAGAATTGCTTGCATAATGACTCCTTTGCTACGCGAGTACCTGTTAAAGAATCTGCCGTATCCAATGAGGAACGTGGCTTTCCATGTGATTGAGAATGACGCCTCGAACAGGGAGATCTTTAATCCTCGCATAGGTTTCTTTCAACATGCTCTCAGAGATGATCTGCGAATGCGCAACGATAATGATCGACTCGGGTAAACAGGCGGCCAGGTAGCTATAACCGGCGGTAAGCATGGCAGGGAGATCAACGACCAGCAGGCGATTCTTGTCGCTAAAGATATTGTGCAGACCAACGCGCTGGATATGATGCAGCAATTTCATCGCGTCTTGCGAGCCATCACCGGCGGGGATTACTGTTAAATTGTTCTCGACCTGGTAACAAACATCCTCTGCCGTACATGATCCGCGCACGAATTCCGCCAAACCGGGAGCTTCAGGCAGGTGAAAGTACTTATGAAGGGTAGGGTTTTCCCAGTTACATTCGAGCAATGTAACTGGCTCTAGCGAGTCACGCGCTAACACCTGTGCCATTAATAGTGAGATGAGCGATTTTCCTTCGCCATCAATCGAACTGGTAAATCCGACGCTGCGTACAGGAGCGTGCTCATTGAAAAAAAGGGAGATGCACAACTGCCGGTAACGGTTTTGGAATATCTGAGCAGCCGCGGAATTTTGTTTATGTATTTTTGTGATGAATGCATTGTCCACGGGTGCCTTATTATGGACGATAACAGGTTGCGGCGGCGGAAGAGGTGTTTCAGCTATACGCTGTACCTCTCTTGATAGAGGCTGCGTAGCCGGCTGCTCATCATCTTCCAATGCAGGGTGTGTTCCGGCGGGATTCTTCGCTTCGGGAAGAATGACTTGAGTGGGCCTGTCGTCTACTTCCAATGCAGGGTGTGTTCTGGCAGGATTCTTCGCTTCGTTCAGGTTGGCATCAGGGTGCCTGTCATTCTTCCCGAAGCGAAGAATCCTTCGCGCCTCTTTTGAGAGGGATGTAGGGATGGCTTGTGTTTGCTCCGTGGACGAGTCTTCTTGTGTTTCACTAACCGGTACATTAGCATTGGAATTGCTTGCCATTATGGTCTCCTTATGATTCATCTGATTTGAACGTTCAGGCATAGATGATGCTCGCGATCTAGATGCTAAGTTTTTATCATCAAAATTGGGAAGAGCCTTGTGGCCATATGTGTTACTTATTCTCGCGCACTAGTTGCTCTCGCGCGGTATTTGGGATCAGGAGCGAAATGGTAGGAAGTGAGAGATTGGGCAATTGCATGACGACAGGAGGAGCAATAATATGTTGCAGCTCGACAGCAGAGTATATTGTATGGTCACGGCGGACGAGAATAACAAGGAAGAGCGTATCGGCCAGTAGGGCAAGAGCCAGGCCGGCCCCCCCACCGAGAAGATAGGATTTCAGGCGCGAAACCGGTCTATCGGGTAACTGGGGAGGGTCAAGAACCTGGAAGAGGCTGCTTACATTTGTCCCTTGCGCGCCGATTGACTGCTCGATGGTGTTAATGGTGGCCTGTATATTCTGCACGGTGAGTTGTGCCTGCACCCTGGTCGCATCGAGGTTAGCTAGTTGAGGATCATTCGCCAACTGGCTGGTGGGATGTGCTGATACGTAGCTGGCTTCAGCTGCGGCTGCATCATTGGCGCTTTTCTGAGCGGTAGCAAGTTGCTGTTGATAGCTAGCTAAGAGGTTGCGCCCCTCAGCAATTGATAAATCCAGGCTTTGCGCTCCATATTGCGAGATAATAGACGCTACGACCTGGCGAGCTATATAAGGATTTGCGTTCGTATAACTCACCGCGAAGAGATTATATGCCTGGGGAGTGACCACGACGTTCTTCGATAGGTCATTAAAAAGCGCATCTTCCAATAGCTGTGGATTGTCGGTGGTGGTCGAGTCGAGATTGAGTGTTGGAGCAAGATCAATACCCTTGACCACCGTATCAACAAACGCGCGGGTCTGGAGCAATTCGCTAAGAGCTGTTGCCTGCGTTTGGGCCGGCGTAGATGTCAGATCAGCCTCGGGGCCAGTTGCGCCGATGACCGCATAGCGATGCAAAGCCCATAGTGATGCCGTTGATTGATAGGTTCGCGGAACCATAACGTAAATGACCGCTACCCCTACCATAGGCAGCACGACCAGAAAGATCAAAAATCGTAAAGGATAGCGAAAAAAAACCTCTAGAGTCCGTCTCATGATTGTCTATCCCTCTAAACGTCGTTCTTTGTAGGGGCGTACCGCGTGACGAGTGCGATGAATGATTATGTGCTAGATACATCTGCACTCTACACAAATTCGCACGCTACGGTCGCCCGCCTTTCACTAGCTAGAGAGAAGGATACTCTCGATAGAGAAGCATAGCGTGTGTGGTGGGCGTGTAAATCAGGTGGAAAGGGATGCGCTGAAGTACAGAAAATATTACCGGGCAAGCCGGCTTCCGGGTAATGACTCTGCACTTTTCTTCTGCAAATAGTATGACTTCTCTACCCCCATAACTACTATATCAACACTTACCGGTGCTAATTTGATGATCAGGTCATGGGGCAGGGCGCAAGTGAAGCGATGCACGAATATGTTACATGGTTGATTCTCTATCAAAGGAGACAAAAGTGAAGAACGGAACAACAGTAGTTGTCGGAGCCGGGCCCTATGGGCTTGCGGTGGCCGCCCATCTCAAAGGAAAAGGTGTCCCGGCACAAGTATTTGGAAAGCCTATGGAACTCTGGCAAAAAATGCCGGCAGGTCTATGCCTGAAGTCGATCTGGACAGCCTCGTCTATCTCTGATCCTGCCGGTAAATATACCATCGACCGTTACTATGCCCTGAATAAACTTCCCCGCCAGGAGCCAATTCCGCTGCGCAATTTTCTGAACTACGCGCTCTGGTTTCAGCAGCAAAATGTGCCCGATCTTGATGAAACGTACGTGGAGCGGCTTGCTGCTGATGGTAACGGTTTTCGCCTGGAACTTGCTGATGGCCGGTCAATCGAGGCGGAGAAGGTGATTGTCGCAGCAGGCATTTCCTCGTTTGCCTACCTGCCCGAGTACGCGCGAGACCTTCCTGAGACCCTGGCCGGTCATACAGGGACAAATAAAGATCTTTCCGCCTTTGCCGGCCGCTCGGTGGTGGTGATCGGCAACGGGCAGAGCGCGCTGGAATATGCGGCGCTCTTAAATGAGGCCGGAGCAAATGTAGAGCTGATTGCACGAGGGCCTGTGCGATGGCACACGAAAATGCTGTACGAAAAGACTGGTCCGGCCAAACATATCTTTTACCCTCCCGGAGATGTTGGGCCTCCGGGTATCAACTGGCTAGTAGCTTTCCCCGGGTTGTATAGTCGTTTACCTGATGCGATCAGAATGCGGCTACACCGGCGTGCTGTGTTGCCTGGGGGATCGAAATGGTTGCGCCCGCGTGTCGAGGGACATGTGCGCATTACCGAGAAAACGCAGGTGGTGAAGGCAACGCCTTGTGGAGAAAGGCTGCATCTTGTATTGGATGATGGCACTACGCGCAATATCGATTATATGATGCTTGGAACGGGCTATAAGGCTGATGTGCGCAAATTGAGCTTCCTTGATGCGAGTCTGCTGCAAAAAATACAGGTGAGGAACGGCTATCCAATCCTCAATGAGGACTATGAGTCATCTGTAGCAAACCTGTATTTTGCCGGTATGTTAGCAGGGCATACCTTTGGTCCCACCTGCCGCTTTGTGTCGGGGACGAAGGCGCTCGCTCATCGCATCGCGAGTGGCGTAGCGCGGTCTTCGTAAGTGAGCCGGTTTCACCTAAGAATAGGGAAGCAATGTCCATTTTTTCGCACAGGAGAGTACTGCAAATAAGCGATCAACAGCGGGGTGGCGCGCCGGTTGAGCCTGCTTTCGATGTTATTTTTGAGGCTCCGGCGCCCACCCGGCAAACCGGCGCAGTTGTTTTTGGCGGCGATTTTCAAGGGTTGGGCATAGCGCGCAGCCTGGGAAGGCATGGCATACCCGTTTGCGTGGTCGATAATGAGTTCTTTATCTCACGCTTCTCTCGCTATACCACCCATGCCATCCGGGTAGCAGACCTGCGCGATGAACAGCATGCAGTAGAAGCCGCGCTTCATATTGGCCGGAAATACAATCTCAAGGACTGGATACTGTATCCAACTCGTGATGAAACGGTGGCGGCTTTCTCCCGCTATCGTTCTCAGCTCATGCAGTTTTTTCGCGTTCCAACGCCTGATTGGGATTCTATTCAATGGGCGTGGAATAAAAGGAACACGTATCAACTTGCGCGGGAGCTAGGCATTCCTACGCCGCGTACCTGGTATCCAGCGGATGTTGGCGAGCTGGAAGCGCTTGAAGCAGCACTACCACTGGTAATAAAGCCAGCGGTGAAAGAGCATTTTATCTATGCAACCAGGGCCAAAGCCTGGCGAGCTGATACCTCGGCGCAATTACGAGAGCGTTTTTCGGAAGCCCTGCGCCTGGTTGGGCCTGGGGAAGCGATGATCCAGGAACTGATCCCTGGCGATGGACAGCAGCAATATGCATATTGTGCGTTCTTTAAGGACGGAAAGGCTATTGGCAGTATGACTGCCCGGCGACGACGCCAACACCCGCCCGAGTTTGGCCGAGCGAGTACGTTTGTGGAGACGGTCGATCAGCCGCTGCTAGAGACCTATTCAGAACGTTTTCTAAGGGAGATCAACTATTATGGGCTTGCGGAACTGGAATACAAACTTGATGCTCGCGATGGGCAGTATAAGCTCCTGGACGTGAACGCGCGCACCTGGGGCTATCATACGCTTGGGCAGTGTGCCGGTGTCGATTTCCCATACATGCTGTTTTGTGACCAGTTGGGTGAGCCGCTGCAAACCTCTCGCGCCAGATCTGGCGTCAAATGGATTCGCCTCGTTACCGATCTTGCAACCGCGTTGGTCGAGATCAAGCGAGGCAATCTAGATTGGCAGAATTACCTGCAAAGCCTGAAAAACTTCGATATCGAATCCGTTTTCTGCCGCGATGACCCATTGCCTGCTGTAGTAGAGTTGTTACTTGTTCCATACTTATTTATGATGCGTGGTTTTTGAGACCACCAGATAGCGGGTGACCATCAGGGTACGTCTGCCCCTACGATGGTTAGCAAATAAGCTAGACGGCTACCGCATCACGCTGTCTTTCTCGATCTTCCAATACTTCTTGTACTGCTGCCAGTACCTTCACCACTTCTAATCCTACTCCGCCGTGGGCGCGGGGTTGTGTTCCTGTACGGATAGCATTTGCGAAATCGGCGCATTCCAGGTGCAAGGGTTCGATCCAGTCGATATGAGGAATGGTGATAGCGCCATAACGGTAGGAAACAACGGGATCAGCGTGAACATCGGCTCCTTTATTGTAAATCTTGATCATCTCTGCCGGATTGGTATCATCATAAACTACCATACGAGCGTCGCCTATCACGGTTACGCGGCGAATCTTACAGGGATGCAGCCAGCTCACATGGATATGGGCAATGACTCCATGCGCGAATCCCAGGTCGAGATGTGCAATATCATGGATGTGTGGTTGTACATGCGCGTGTGCCTGGACGCGGATATCGCGGGGCTTTTCGCCCAGTAAATAGAGTAGTATTGAGACATCGTGCGGGGCGAGATCCCAGATCACGTTGATATCGTTGCGGAATAAGCCCAGGTTGAGCCTTTCTGCCTCGATGGAATAAATTCTCCCCAGGTCTCCGCTTTGTATCAATTTGCGCAGTTCGATCACACCAGGATTATATTCAAACGTGTGCCCTACCATCAGGATACGCTTGTGTTCGGCGGCAAGGTTGACAAGTTCTTGCGCTTCCTGGACGTTGGCGGTCAGAGGCTTTTCGACCAAAACATGTTTGCCATGCAGCAGGGCCGCGCGCGCCAGCTTGTAGTGAGTACGAACCGGTGTCGCGATCACGACGCCGTCGACGTCTGAGCGAAATATATCTCCTGCATCTGTCGTGGCCTGTATCCATGGTTGGTTTAATTTGAGTGAGGCTATGCGGTTCGCATCCGTATCGGCCATCATGGTCACGGCGGCGTGCGGCAAAGAATCCAGGTTGCGCGCAATTTTAGGTCCCCAGTATCCGCAGCCGATTACTGCAAAACGTAAATCTTTTGCTATCATTCTACCTGTCCTTTTGAAATATCACATGTAGCTTCACGCCGCATGTTTCTCAATATCCGTCTATAAGCTCGCCACGCCCGGTACGCAATATTTCTTAACCGCGTTGGCTACCACCTGTATCTTTTCTGCTGTCAATTCGGGGTACATCGGTAAAGAGACAATGCGCTTCATCGCCGCTTCTGTAACCGGCAGCATTCCTTGTGAATATCCGTAGTGCGTACAGGCGGGTTGCAGATGTAGAGGAATAGGATAGTGGACACCTGTAGCGATACCTTCCGCCTCTAAAGACTGGCGGAAACGGTCGCGTTCCTGTACCTGTATTACATAGGTGTAGTAGACGTGCGTTGCCCAGGGTCTTTCAACCGGTAGTCCCTCAACAAACCCCTGGAGCAATTTTGTGTAAAGCCGGGCGTGTTCGCGGCGCGCAGCATTCCATTGTTCGAGGTGTGGGAGCTTGACGTGGAGGATGGCGGCCTGCATTTCGTCCAGGCGCGCATTGACACCAGGCACGTCGTGATGGTAACGCGTGCGGGAGCCATGGTCGCGCAACATGCGCAACTTTTGCGCTAGCCCGGGGTTATTAGTGACGCATATACCAGCTTCTCCGTATGCTCCCAGGTTTTTACTGTAGTAGAGGCTAAAGCATCCAATATCTCCCAGGCTGCCGACTCGTTGCCCGCGATAGGTTGCTCCGTGGGCCTGGGATGCATCTTCAATCACATGCAGTCCATGCGCTTCCGCGAATGCCAGGACGGGCCACATATCTACGGGATGTCCGAAGAGATGGACAGGCAGGATAGCACGCGTGCGAGGCGTCAAAACATCCTCGAGCTGCCGCCAGTCAAGGGTATATGTTTCGGGGTCGATATCCACAAAGACGGGAGTAGCCCCTACCAGGGCAATTGCTTCTACAGTCGCGATAAAGGTATTGGCAACCGTTATGACTTCATCGCCCGGCCCGATTTCGCAACTTCGCAAAGCGAGCGCCAGGGCATCAGTACCCGTTGATACTCCGATTCCGAATTCGCAACCGCAAAAGGTCGCGAATTCCTCTTCAAAGGCCTGGCTATATGGGCCGAGAAAAAGCTGCATATGCTCAAGCACATCTTCGAGTACCGTGATCACATCATGCTTGATTGTCTCATATTGAGCGCGCAGGTCTACTAGTGGTATCTGCATATGGAAAGTTGCTCCTTCATAAATAGCCATATTCTGTGATCGCAAATATTCCCACACTGTTGGCACTCTAACATCCTCGCGTTTCTGTTTGATGCCAATGAGGGTTGAAATGGAGTTGCGCGCTTTCTTCTTGTGTTTAGAAAATCCTACCATGGCGCGATCAATACGACAAACTGGTGCTTCCTCACCAGATTGCCGGTGAGCTGTATCAGAGTGATAACCAGGTCCCTCTTGAAGAATCCATATCTCTATAGCTGCCTGCACCGGTTATTCACCTGGCTCATTTATGCTTGGGAATACGTAGAAGTGAGATAGTATCGCTCGCAGAGAAAGGGAAGCTGATCAATGTTTGTTCAGACATCATCTATTCAGGCCATCTCTATAAATACCGTTTATTTGAGGGCAAAACGTATCCTTGATATTATTTTCACCTTGCTTCTCATTGTGCCCCTGGCAATCGTGTTTGCTTTTGTTGCGGTAACGATTTGCCTGGATTCAGGCGGCCCAATTTTTTTTCGCCAAAAGCGAGTAGGATTGAACGGCAAAGAATTTACCTTGCTCAAATTCCGAACGATGCATCACCATAGTGACGAGAGCATCCACCGCCAGGCTATCGAGCTATACATGCAGGGGGAAGCGCTTGGCGAGGGGAATTCCATACAGTTTAAACTACATAATGATCCACGGATTACGAGGATAGGCCACTTTCTTCGTAAGACGAGTATAGATGAACTGCCTCAATTCTGGAATGTATTATGTGGTGAGATGTCGCTGGTCGGCCCTCGCCCTCCGGTGCCTTATGAGGTGGAAAAGTACAGCCCGAATGATCTGCTGCGTTTAAGTGGAAAGCCGGGGTTGACTGGTATATGGCAAGTCTATGGCCGCAGCCGAGTGACCTTTCAAGAGATGGTAGAGATGGATATTGCGTATCTCCGGCGCCAATCTATCTTACTCGATCTGAAGCTTATTTTGCTTACGGTGCCGGTCATGGTCTTAGGGCGTGGAGGAGCATAGTACGCAAAATAGCCCATTCACAAGCCTGTACCAACTGGGAGATCAGTTATTCCTGATTCTGTTGGTTTTCTAGCATGTACATAATAGTCATGACCATTACATCTATAAAGGCCGGGTTAAGAAAGGGTCGCTGCCCGAATATCCTGGCCTTACTGCGTTGGTAATGCTCAAATCGTCGAATAACTAAACGGATTGTAACCGGACTGACTAAAACCGGGAAAATAGACCGTCCTAACAACCGGCTCATTGTTTCAAGAATGGATATGTCCTCGTGATCGGAAATAGCAACGGTTACTACGCCGCGTGCTGAACCAATTACAACACATTGGTATTGCTTCATCAAGGACAGCGAGAGCGTTTCACGATAGCGTTCGGGTATTCGCCGGAGGGTATTGTAGTAGGGGATCGCCTTATCATGACCAGTATCTGCCATGTTTTTCATCTCTCCCATGCCATTTAGGGGCCCATCAGAGATTGGTAGTTTAGAAATCATCTCAGGTCTACTTTCCTCGCCAGCCGAGAAGGACAGACACCAGGCGCTGTCCCTCATGAATTGTGATGCCCGAATCGGGTTGCCCGGTAGGGACAGCGGCTTGTCCCTGTCCGCGTCCCCCCAGACTGGGGCAGGGACAAGCCGCTGTCCCTACCGCCCTAAATGCAGTAGAGCATGGTTGATTGACTTGCTGCAAGTATACAGAATCGTCGTGTACATCAGATGTTTCTCTTGACTGAGAAATGGTATCAATATATGAAGTGGAGTGAAGGAGTCATCACATCTGGAGAGAGATGCTTCGCTGCGCTCAGCATGACAGGCCCCGGAGACAGCCAGGTGTCTCCGGGGCCTGTCATGCTGAGCGCAGCGAAGCATCTCTCTCCTTGATTATCGCTCTTTATCGAAGAAATAGCGATATCATAGAGAAGCGGCAAGCAGCGCATGGGCCGGTTCTTTGGCAGCCGGTTCTTCCACTGAACGGCGTACCAGGGTATAGCCTACACCGGGAACTGTCAAAATATAACGCGGCTGGCCAGGTTCTGGTTCTATTTTCTGGCGCAAATGACGAATATGCGCTTTAATTAAGCACGTATCGCCATCGTTACCAAAGCCCCAGATATGGGAAACGATCTGGTGCGAGGTGCAGACGTTGTTGGCGTTGACTGCCAGCAAGTACAGCAATTTGCTCTCCGTTTGTGTTAAGCGCACCTTTTTCCCATGAATGGTGGCTTCATTATGCAACGAATCAACAATAATCGGGCCGACTGTAAGGATGGAGGATGGCCGCTGTGCCAGGCTGGAGCGTCCCCTTCTAGAAACCGCGTGAATATGCGCCAGAAGCTGAGACGGGAAAAAAGGCTTGCGCACATAATCATCGGCTCCAGACTCCAGACAACGAACTTCGTCCTGGACATCTTTTCCATCGGTTACTACAATTACCAGCGCATCATGTTTGCTGCGCATGTCCCTGCACAACGTGAGCGCATCGATATCCTTCAATATATTGTCTATGATGACGAGATCTGGCTGTTCTTCTAGCCACACTCCTCTAGCCTGCTCTCCTGAATAGGCGCGATAGGCATCGTACCCCAGCGTTTTGAGCCAGCTCATGAGCATTTCAACCAGGTCTCTGTCAGGGTCGACAATCAACAATTTCATGGTAACCCCCGTACTTGATCATCGATCATATATCTCATGTATGACGAGTATATGGTTTCTTGCTAAGCTCTACATAACGAACTGTATTAATTAAAGCATAAAGCAAGATTACATTTCAATTCCTCATTTTCAGTAGATAATTTTCACTGCCAGGTTCTTTATTCATCGTTTCCCCTGTTTTCTCCCCCCTCAAATGAGGTATAGGTGACGGCCTGGGTGCGATTCTTGACATGCAGTTTGCGTAAAATGCTCTGCACATGTTTCCCAACGGTGTAGTGAGAAATGGAGAGCTGAGTGGCAATATCTTTATTACTCTGACCCTGGCGCATCAGGTGAAAAACCTTCTCTTCCTGAGGTGTCAGGGTTTGTAACGGAGTCGTGGAAGAGCCAACGAAAACGGGCTTTGCGGAAGGAGGTAGAGGACTAAGCAATGGTTCTTTCGATTTTGTACTGTTTAAGTCGTGCATAATTGATTCTGAGCGCAGCGAAGAATGACATGTCCCGGATATACCTGGGTGTGTCCGGAGCCTGTCATTCTGAGCGCAGCGAAGAATCTGCCCTTCGAGACTATCACCGCGACATGAAAGTTCGTTACATTTTTTGACGAGTTGATGAATAAGGTTATTTGCCACAGCAGGCAGCATTGTGGGCGCGCCTTGCAGGTAACCTAGCAGGATGTTCATGATTTCAACCGCGGGGATGTCTTTCGTGAGATAACCATCCGCGCCGCTCAACATGGCTTCTAGCAGTGTCTCGTTGGTCATGGTCTCGGAGAGTACGATGATGGAGAGATGAGGGTTTACTTGTTTGAGTTGAGGAATAATTGAAAGCCCGCTTTCGCCGGGTAAGGAGAGGTCAATGAAAATCACATCGAGGGACGTACTCGCGGCTACCGCAAGGGCGGCTGTGCTTGAACCGGCTTCGGCAACGACCTGAAATCGCTGTATCCTGTTGATGAGGTCTCGCAAACCATGCCGGAAAATTTCATGGTCATCGACGATGAGCACGCGCAACAGTTTTTCCCGTTGGGATACCCCTGGAGCATGCTGAAATATCTCTTGTTTATAGTGAGAATGGAAATGATCCATATGACTATGTCCTTTAAACGGGTTGTGAAGCTTCTAAATTTTCCATAACCTGCCAGGCTTCTATCACTGAACGTCGTAAAGCCGCTTCGAGCTTAGCAATACCGGTATTTTTCTTCCCATCAAACTATAGCTTGTTGATTGGCAAAATTCAATGGAAAAAGCGATAAAATTCTAATTGTTGAGCACCCATCCCTGTGATACAATTTTTAAGAAATGCGATGTCCAGGGAAGGAGACCTGATATGGAGACAGCTTCACCATCAACCCGGAATGCCGTTGTGATCCTTAATCCCGCCGCTAATCGTGGTAAAATGGAATATCATCGTTCAATTGTGCAGGAGCGCGCGCAAAAGGAACGGGCCCATTATGTGGAGACGACGCAAGCATGGCAGGCGAAGGAATTCGCTCTGGAAGCGGCCAGGAAGGATCGCCCCATTGTCGTGGTTGGTGGTGATGGTACTGTGCATGAGGTCGTCAATGGCATACTCGCTGCCGGAAGGCGCGTTCCGCTGGGGATTGTGGCGGCAGGTTCGGGCAATGATTTCGCCTGGAATACGCTGCGTTTGCCGCGAGACCCGGTTCAGGCAGTAGAGCGAGCCTTTCACGGCCAATCGGTAGACGTGGATGCAGGGCGAGTAAACGAGCGATATTTTGTCAATTCGTTCAGCGTGGGCCTGGACGCCGATATTGCTGTTGCGGCCAATCGCCTGAAGAAATACCCTCTAATGTCTGGATCGAGGCTATATTATATTTCGACGTTGAAACAATTGTTGTTTGGATATCATCGCTGTCCATGGTTATCTTTCACGCTTGATGGGGGTGAACAAGCGCCTGACTGTCAGAAGCAGGAGGGGCGATATGTTTTGCTGGCAGTAACCAATGGGCCGACATACGGCGCCGGTTTCCGCATCAATCCCAGCGCGGATCATACGGATGGTCTTTTTGATGTCTGTTTTATCAGATATACATCTTTGCTGAGGGCTTTACAGTTGTTGCCGGTGGTGCAGAAGGGTCAACATCAAGAGAAGCATGTTCCGGAGATTGGCTGTTGCCGGGCAAAGGTGGTGCATATTGAGAGCCAGAAGCCGGTCAATGCGCAAATGGATGGTGAGACATTCTGTGCGATCCGTTTCGACGCCGAAATTCTGATGGGCGCGTTGTGTGTAAGGATATGAAATGCTGTATCGTTTCTTGCGTAGATTTATCTGGGTGGTGACCCATTTCGCTTGTCGTTATGAGATACATGGTCGAGAGCGCGTGCCGGTGGATGGCGCGCTGCTGATCGTTGCGAATCATCCAAGCTGGTACGATCCGATGCTGTTGGGTGTTGTGGTTCCGAGGCGAGTCTGGTTTTTTGCCAAGTCTGAACTTTTTCGCTGGCCTCTGGTTGGCCTGCTCTGTTCCATGACCGGCCAGATACCGGTACATCGAGGCGAGAGTGACCGTGTTGCGCTGGAAAAGGGCCTGGTCTATTTGAAGGAGGGGCGGGCTGTCGTTGTATTTCCTGAAGGGGCGGTTGAGCGAGGAGGGCGGATGATGCCCGCCCGTGCGGGTGCTGCGATGCTGGCTATTCGCTCTGGCGCAACCGTGCTGCCTGTAGCGAACATAGGGACGCGCCCGGTCCTGCGTTCGTTGCGTCATTTCTTGCCGCGCGTACAGGTACAGGTTGGCGAGCCTTTCGTGCCGAGACTGCCGGATGGCGTTTCACGCAAGGTTGGCCTGCAGATGCTAACAAATGATATTATGACGCGCATTGCGGAAATGCTGCCGCCTGAACAGCAGGGCATATATATGAAGCTAGCACATGCCGAACTGGTGGGCGACTGAACGACCTTTTTTCTTACCGGCCAGATTCAGGCATATAAACGAGGCCGGATTTGGCGATAAAGGCGGAGGGGCAGAGATCGTTCAATGCGCACTCCTCACAGAGGGGTTTGCGAGCGAGACAGATGGCGCGCCCATGATAGATCAACATGTGCGAGAGGTTCAACCAGTCCTCTCGAGGAACAATCTTCATGAGGTCCTGTTCAACTTTGACGGGGTCTTCGTTGATGGTCCAGCCGAAACGCCGCACGAGGCGACCAACATGCGTATCGACGACGATTCCCTCGACGATGCCAAAAGCGTTGCCCAGGACGACGTTAGCGGTTTTGCGGGCGACGCCGGGCAGGGTGAGCAATTCGGCCATAGTACGAGGGACCTCGCCTCCGAAGTCGGTGATGATGCGTTGGGCGGCGGCGCGAATATTTCTGGCTTTATTGCGATAGAAGCCGGTTGAGCGAATATCCTGCTCCAGTTCTTCCTGGCTCACGCGAGCGTAATCTTCGACGTGGCAATACTTACGGAAGAGATCAGTGGTGACCATATTAACGCGCTCGTCGGTACATTGCGCGGAAAGCTGCGTAGCGATGAGCAATTCGAGCGGGTTCGAAAAGTTAAGACTGCATCTGGCATCGGGATAGAGCCGGTGCAGTTCGGCCAGGATGGCCTGTATGTGTTCGGGCGAGCCGGGTGTTGGCCCTTTGTAGGTCGATGGTGTAGATGTTTCAGATTGCATGTTGCTTTTCGTTCCTCATATGTTTTTGTGGCCTCATTATAGCATTTTTGTTGGCAGCTCCGAAGAGGACAGGCACTGTCCCTACAGGGAAGATATTATCCTCGCACATCCTTTCGTTTCAGGAATATGCCGGTAAGGGCGGTAAGAACGAGGATGGTGGCGGCAAGAGCGATCCAGGCGAGTGCGATACGCTGTATTCCATCTGCCTGCGTGTAGATAGAATACAGCGTCCCGTGATAGGTAGGGTCATTACCAAAGAGTTTGCCGCCGTCGATCTTGTCGCTATGTAAGCCAAACGAGGTGCCGAGGGCCGTCAAAGCCCAGCGCGATGGGAAAAGCGCGGCCATTCCCTGCGTGAACCAGTCCTTCAGTGGAATGATGGAGCCGGCAAAGATGACCTGTGGAATGATAACGATGGGGAGCAGGCTATTCGCTGTGTCATCGTTGGGTGAAGCTGCCGAGATCAGCAATCCGAGTATCACTCCGGCTATTGCGGCAAGCGCGAGTGTGATATATGTCTCTATGAATGGTTGCAGGAAGACGCTTTGCGAAAATGGTTCAAAGGCATACAAAATGAGGAGCATTGAAGCGCTTTGGAGCAGAGCCAGTATACCCAATACTGTTATTTTAGAAAGCAGGTAGGGCACGATGCCGAGATTGACGGCCCGCTCGCGCTGATAAATCGCGGCCTCTTTCACAATCTCACGCGTCCCATTGATGGTACCGAACAGCACGGCGAAGAAACTGATGAGGAAGATGACGCGTTGCGCATCGCCACTATCGGCGGGAACGATAAAATTTTGCAGAGCCTGATTTGTGCCGCCATGTGCCTGGGCATACTGCATACCATCAGGATCGGTATTGAGAAACGTGACGATTTGACTGCAATCTACCGTGGGAGGCAGTGTAGAGATATTAGGAAGCGCAAGTGGACCCGAGGAGGTGATGATCTCCGTCTGGCATTGGACAATATTGCCAGGACTGAGAATGCCGCCTCCGATTTCGAATCGAACCAGGAGCATGAGCAGCAGCGCGACCAGAGGAGCTTGCAGGAGCAGGATGCTGAGGTTGCTGGCATTATTTTTGAGCAATTCAACATGGCGCATGCTGAGCAGGATAAATTGCTTCCAGGGATTGCCGCGTTTCGAACGCTTTCCTTGTGTTGCTTTTGGCTTTTTTGGGGCTGAAATTGCGACCTTGCCCGTTGGTTCTTTTACATCGCGCAGAGGTTGCGCCACGTAGGTTTGATAATCTTTGGAGGTGCGGAAGTGCAGCTCGGCCTCTTCAGGGATGTCTCTATTCTCTTCGGTAGCTTCAAGATTGCTATAAATTTCCGCGAAATCATCTCTATTGAAGAAAATCTTTGCCTGGTCGGGAGGCCCGAAGTAAGCGAGAAGCCCACCCTGGGCCAGAAAACAGACGTAGTCGCAGGTACTGATGTTGCTCGTGGCATGGGTAACCAGGATAATGGTATGTCCTTTATCGGCGAGCTTGCGCAAAAGGAACATCATCTTCCGATCCAGTCCGGGGTCAAGACCAGAGGTGGGCTCGTCGAGGAAAAAGAGTGGGGGATTGGCCAGTAATTCCAGGGCGATAGAAACACGTTTGCGCTGGCCACCCGAGAGTTTTCTGATGAGCAGGTTGCGCCTCTCCGCTATCTCTACATCTTCCAGTACTTCTTCGATACGCTGCTGTATTTGTTCGTGTGTGAAGTCTTTCGGCAGGCGCATCTTTGCCGCATAATAGAGCGCGCGTTCAACGGTCAGGTCACGGTGGACGATATCATCCTGGGGGACGTAGCCGATCTGGGCGCTGAAAGCCGCGAGGTTGCGGTAATAATCCTGTCCATTGTAAAGCACCTGGCCGTCATCCGCCGGCCGCAGGCCGCTCAATGCGCCAAGCAGGGTGGATTTTCCGGCGCCGGAACCTCCAACGATGGCGACGAATTTACGCGGCGCAATGGAGAGGGAGATGTTGTTGAGCAGGGTCGTGCGGTTATGGCCATATTTTTTGAGGTTGAGTGCGTCGAGGCGAATGAAATTACTTTCGTCGTACTGAGCGAGCTGGTTGCCTTCGAAGATGAGCCGGTAAGGGCCAATACGAATTTCATCGCTCATTCTGAGCAGGTGGTTTGTGGCCTGTTGACCGTTGACGTAGATGTGATTCGTGCTATTCAGGTCGATGATGCGGTAGGTTCCGCCCTCTCGTAGCAGGCGCGCATGATGGGCGGAAACCTGGGGATGCGCCAGCACGACTTCATTATCTGGGAGTCTTCCAATGGTTACTTCCGCGTTACGCAGGCTGATCGGGCGTACCGGCGGCAATTCGTCCTCTGTCTCGCTTTTTCGGTCATGATAGGTAATGGTGACGAAAGTGCCATTCTCGTTGCCAATACGGAAGATATCTCCCTGGGTGAGCACTTTTCGGAAGTGTTCATCGCCACGGATTTTGCGGCCCTGATAGAGGAGTCCGTTGAGGGTTTTCTCACGCTCCTGATGTGGATGGATCAGGACGAACTGGTTGCCCTCGCGAACAATTTGCATATGCTGAGCTGAGACGCACTGGGCGGGTATGGCTATGTCGTTGCTGCTGCTCCTCCCGATACTGGTAACCGGTTTATCGAGTACGTAGACCTGCCTGTTACTGAAAGCATTGCTGCTGATTTCAATGGTTGGTAGGCCGAGAGAGGAGAGGGGCGCTATTTCCGTCTCATCTAGCCTGGTGCCGGGAGATACTGCCAGTTGAGTCGCGTTAGCTTCCGGCCTTAATGAGCGTGCTGTTGGTGCTTGCAGTGTAAGCGTATCAGATGGTTCTTTTTGCTCCTGGCGATGAAGAGAGATGAGGAAGGATGTATCTGTGCCTATTTCCACAAGGGTATGATCGCCAAGAGTGCTTGCAGTGATAGGACTTTTGTTGACGATGAGCGCGCTGGCTTGAGGGTGTTTTTCGATATGCCAGATTCCGTTTTTGCGGAGCAGGCGGGCATGAAATGGCGCGATAGCGGGATCATTGCTGATGACGATATCGTTGCCTGGATCGCTGCCAAGGGTGATGCTATGGCCCATCATGGGATAGGAGTTGCCTCGCAGAGGGCCTGTGAGGAACCAGACGGAGCCAGCGTTCTGAATTACCTCTTCTGTTGGCAAGTGCGACTCCTCTCTGCACTATGATTTGGAAGCGCAGCAAATTACCGATCAATGCATAAAGTGTATCCTCCGTAGGCCATTATATTGTAGTGCTGGCGCAGTAGCAAGATATAGGAAGAGACGGAAGGAATCATGGTTTTTATAGACTTTCAACCTGTTGATCTATCTACACATCCTGGATCGCGAACTGCTCGCTCTTGCCGCCTCTCGCCCTTGTCAGTATCCTCTTCAGCAGGTCAGCTTTTTTGCCGGCAGTTGAAAGATTCATACCCCTGGCAATCGTTTTTAGCTCATCTACTTTTTTCTTGTTCAGTTCGCTTTCGGTAAAAGACATCTCTGCTATGGATTGTGGGGGAAGTTCAGGCTGGCTGAAGTCTTCGAGTGGTGCAACATGCTGGGTGAGTTGCCCGCATTCGACATCTGGCATACGGCGGAGCAGGAGGACGACGTTGGCAAGCAGATCGGCGAGTTCGTGTGTTTTCATCTGTTCAAGCTCGGAGATGGTGAGACGCGTTTTCATAAGTGGCTCCTCATATTCACGTATTATTCAAATCGACTGGCTTCCCGGATTCTTTGCGAGTGGAAGTGATGGATGCGCGAGATAAATTCTCCGGCAACGTCCTGGAATTGGCGTTGTAATTTCCCCTGGTACTCGTTGGTGGAGTAGAGGGCGCTGATGGGCAGGTGGCCGTCGGCGGCAGCGGCAACAACGATACTATCGCTGATCGTATGCTTGAACACTTTGCCGGGATATTCGTAATAGACCTGGTTGCAATAGTCAGTGTGCAGCCGCGTATTCGCCTTGATGCGAGTCAGTATGATGCCGCCAAGTACCGGGCCGCTGAATGTTGCGCCACGTGGTACTGAAGCGAAGAGTTTGTTGACCGAGCGCTGTAACAGGCCAATACCGTAGGTTGAGAGGAAATCCGGCACGGTTGGAACCACATAGGCATCGCTGGCCCATAATGCATTCTTTGTCACCGGATTAAAATTCGGAGGACAATCACAGATAATGTAATCGTACTCGTCGCGAATATCATCAAGGTGACGCTGCAGGACGTTGTAGCCGATGAAATCCGCCAGGCGCAGGTCTACGTCGACGAGATCGGGATGCGATGGCAGCAGGTCGAAGCCGAAGATAGGCGCTTTCCCCTGGATGACATCTGGAACGATGGCATTGCGAATGGAGAAGCGCCTGTTGCTTTGCTCGAAGATGTTATAAGTGGTGCCGTTGCTGTCTTTCCACTGTTTCCAACGTTCCTGCTCCATCACATAGAAGGTGGCGCTGGCCTGCGGGTCGAGATCGACGAGCAGCGTTCTGCGTCCAAAGTATTTTGTCAGAGAGACAGATAGTTCAACTGCCGTGGTTGTTTTCCCAACACCACCCTTGAAATTGATGATCGTTACTATTCTAGCCATAACCCGTCCATGAAGTATTTCCAGGTTTGAGTTTGATGCAGGTATATACCTGGACGTAGAGGGAAGAAATGATTAACTACTGATTACTTCTTTCCTAAACATTCAAGATGGAGAATCGGTATGCCACGAAGTACGAACGCCAGGCAATCTAAACATGTCCGGCGTTCGTCTTATAGCTCGCACAGAGGATTACTACTCACCACGAATGGTGATTCACGATTAGAAGGTGTTCACGTGAGAGTCGGCATGCGCAATGATGATGTGTACTCCTATGGGAAGGCCATACGAGTTGTTTGCGGTGACAACAACATCGAAGGCGTTCACCGAGGCAGAGGCACGCGATGATGTGACTTTGAGCGTTTGCTCGTTCACGATAACGTAGCCAAGTCCTGCGATATCAATCCTCGTATTGGGTGCCGGATTAGCTGAAATCGGTACACCGTTTACCACCGCGTTAACCAGGCTGGTGGTGGCAGAGGCAGATCCCGAAGTGCTAAAAGCCGTCTTTGTGCTGCTCATAACGGTGTCAGCCGAGATGAGGCCACTGAGCAGGTCCAGTTGCTCGACTGTAGATGAGCTGTTGGCGTTCCCCCCTGCGGGTTGGATTTTTCCGAACGCGGTATCCGTGATTGTTCCGGTACTTCCTATGACCGGCACCGTGACGCTCGCCACGCTGTTCGTCTTGTTACCGCCAGAGCAACCAATCGATACGTTCGCAAAAGGCCCGCTCTTGACAAAATTTCTGTCGATCTTGTCGTAGGTAAGCAGGCCGTAAGCCCTGGCACCAACGATTGCCGGGAAACTGAGAACCGTAATACCACTTTCAGCATGCGCGATGAGAATGTGGGTGCCGATGGGTAGATTGAAGCCATTAGTTGTAGTCACAACTACGTCGATAGCTGTTACCGAGATGTGCGTCTGGGTATGGTGATTCACAGGACCAACCTGCTCGTTCAAAATGACGTAACCTAAACCGGGAAGTGTGATCTTTGTATTGGGAGCAGGAGTGCCGTTAATGTGATTGCCCAGAACCACCAGGTTCGTAAAGGTTGAATTGTTCGAGCTCGAAGCGCTTGAGCTTGTAGCTGTGCTCGCTGCGACAGCGTCTACTTCGTCAGCGCTAATCAGACCCGAAAGCACATTGACATTTTGCACATCAGAGCTTGCCTGAACGCTGACTGTTGACATCGAATAGTTTGTCGTGACTTTATCGACGAGCGAGCCGGATGTGGCGAACCCACTTAGCGATAAAGAACCCGCCGTGGCACTGACGGTCTTCGATGATGTATTACATCCCAGGCCTACAGGGAAGAGCGGCCCTACACTTGCTATATGCCCGCCCTTTGGGACCTTCAAATATCCCGCGTAAGCCGATCCATGTGCCACTGCGGGCAATACGCCACTACTAGACGTAACTTTGCTGGAAGCAAGAACTGGAGATGTTACTGCTGTCAGCATCAACAAAAATACGGAGACGAGTAGAAGTGTGAATCTCATTACAGTTTTCATGGTTCGTTCCCCCCTTATCAACTTTTGTTCTGCGAGGAAGTACCCCTTCCTCGTTTTCCCCGTGCCATTCTGATTTATAAAATATATTTGATAAATTGTCAACTGAACAATCAAAATTCAGTAGAAAATCTTGTGTAAATAACACATGAGTTTCACAAAAATAAACATGCAATTAAGCGCGACAATTTATCAATGAATTTTATACAAATATAGAGATAGCAGCAGAAAGAGGGGAAACGAGTAGGAATGCAGCTAACAGGAAGATAGGCCTGCTGTGATCAGGAAATGTGAGAGCAAATGATCAGCGTTTCTCGCGCTGCTCTCGTAGAATAGCGCGCAAGGCGTCGGCCTGGCCGCGATTATAAGCAGCCGAGCGTATGCCTGGGCCGACAACGGGTAAAGAACTTTTCTCGCGAATCTGGGCGGCTCGTTCACGCTGGATGATTTCATGAATCAGCTGCCGGTCGGTTAAGCGCCAGCCGCGTAAGCGGGCCTGTTCGGCGAACCACATAACGCGTGCATAACCGGCGTGGTAGTCGCGCTCCATTTCTTCTTTTGCAGGCATTTGTTGCATAACCGGGACTGCTCCTTGAGCAAAGTTTCTGACGCCTTTCGTTCAGACGGCATCACCACAGTTATTATGTCAGAAAATGAATGCCGGTGTCAATCGGCCCCTGGCAGAGTCTCCGTCTTTGATCGATTTAGAAAAGATCTGAAAAAGAGTGGCAGAGCTTGAAATGCTTTACATCTCTACCGCTCCTTCAGGCATGTAGCTATGCCGTTTTGCTTGTGGTTGGCTCCCGCTGGACGGCTGCTGCCAGTTTTTCTCTTTCCGCGAGGTATTGCTGCAAACGCTCTTCTCCTGCCGGACTGACAAGGAAGGTAACCACATCGCCGGGTTTAATGACGGCACTGCCACGGGGGAAAATCAGTTCGTCCTGCCTGCGAATCGAGACGACGAGGCTTTCAATCGGAAGATGCGCCTCGCGCAGCGGGCGGTCGGCGATGCGCATACCTGGTTCGATTTTCACCTCGATCATTACCGTTCCTTCAACCACTCCGCGCATGCGGCGGGAGGATTTTGCCAGGGTCTCGCGATATGCGCGCATGATGTCGCTGGCCGAGAGGATTCCTATCACATGCGGCCCCTCGGGATGTACTTCGAGATCGACGACGGGCGCCCAGCTGATGCGATGGCTGGTAAGCTGTTCCAGTGCAGCGTCAAGCGTGTCATCGGCATGAATAACGAACACCCCTTTATTCATTGCTTCCGCGACCTTACATTGGTCGCGCTCATTGAGGGGTATGCGTTGAATATCGGCAACGGTAAGTACGCCTTTCAGACCTCCGAGCGGACCAATGACGGGCGCGCCACTCTCCACGCGGCCCTCCAGCATTTTCTCTGCCTCTGCCACTGTTTGTGTGGGTGAGAAGATCAGCCCGGCCTTCACCATCGCCTGCCTGACTGTCAGGGTAGAAAGCAAGGGGAAAGAGAGTTGCAAGCGGTGAGCAGGCGAATCCGCGCGGGTATCTACCTGGCTGGTGTAGATGGTGTTTTCACCGACGATAATGGAGGAGATACCAACGGCAATCATAGCCGGGGCAAGCATGGAAAGGTTGCCGGTCATCTCGGCAACCATCAGCATCACCGCTAACGGCGCGTGGGCAATGCCACCGAAAAGCGCCATCATACCTACAATGACGAATGGAGCGGGGGTCGCAGGAAGCCCCGGCAGCAGGTGATAGGAAACGCGCCAGACCATTGCGCCCAGAAAGCCGCCGATTACCATACCGGGGCCAAAAATACCGCCGGAACCGCCGGAACCGATTGACAGGCCGGTTGTTATAATCTTGGCAAATGGCAAAGCCAGAAGTACCCAGAGAGGAATGTTAAATAGGCCTGGCCCCATACTGATATTTACCCATCCATATCCCATACCCAGGGCCTGTGGAATGACCAGTCCAATCAACCCCACGCAGAGTCCGCCGATAGCCGGTTTGATCCAGTTGGGCAAAGGAATCTTATGAAAGAAATGCGTGATGCCATAGAAGCCTCGCGCGTACAAAACTCCAACCAGCCCGCAGATCAGCCCGAGCACAACGTAGTAGAGCAATTGCGGGGGCGAGGTAAATGCCAGGTTGCCCTGTGTTCCGAAGATAGGATTCCAGCCCGACCAGAGACCGAAGACGCTGTATCCTACGATGGCTGCCATAAGCGCAGGGATAATTGCTTCGATCTCCAGGTCATGCTTATAGAGAATTTCAGCGGCGAGCACAGCACCACCAAGTGGGGCGCGGAAGATGGCGCCAATGCCGGAGCCAATGCCTGTGGCAATCGCCAGGCGACGATCCTGTGAATCAAGGTGTAACCAGGTGCCTAAGAGCGAACCGAACCCGGCGCTGATTTGTGCCGATGGACCCTCGCGACCCGCCGACCCGCCGGAACCAATAGTGATGGCTGAGGCAACCAGCTTGATCAAGGGGATACGAGCGCGGATAGGCTTGCCCTGGTGAAATGCAGCTATGGCGGCATCGGTACCGTGTCCTTCCGCTTCCGGCGCCAGGGTGAATACGATGATGCCCGCCACTAAACCACCGGCGGTAGTGATAACCGGCAGCAGCCAGGGACGAGCAGCCGACCAGAATGGTATCGCGGTCATGGTTCCCTCACCGGCAGGATTCGGCGGGAGATACCCCACAATGTTCCCTAAGAGGACCTGGGTGGTGAAGTGGATTGATGCGAAGAAAGCGATAGCACCCAGCCCGGCAACTAAACCGATCAGGGTACTGAGCAGCAGCCATTTGAGCAGATAGCGCGGGCTCTCGAAGCTGCGGGCCGTGCGTCGCAGGTGAAAGAGCCGCCGGAAAAAAGTGATGATTGCTGAATAAATCATAGTCTCTCCCCTCAAGTCTTTACTCCATTCTTCTTTGCTACTAGCACATCCATAAATGAGTGGGCGGTCGGTCATAAAAAGGGTTAAAAAAATATCGCCGCTTGCCTCAGGGAGAGGATACTCCAATCCCGTGCAGGATCATATCGGCAACACGATTCGCCTGTTGCGTCATTTCGTGCAATGATTGGCCCAGCGCATTAGCAGAAAGTACATATGACTCGGTCAATGTTAATACCATCAATGCGGTAGCCTCTATATCAGTAGATTCAATTTCACCACGTATCCTGCTCTCTTCGAGTGTCAGGGCGATGACGGCGATATAGTCGCGCAGGAGCTTTGTTGCTTCAGCTTTAAAAGCGCGGTTAACACCATATAAAGTACTCATATGGACATTGAAGCTATCGGCATCCTCATTGGCGAGCTGCACGAAAGCCAGGAAAAGACGTTTCAGGCGTGCATGGAGATTTCCGTCACCGGCAAGAGCTGCGCGAATTGAGGCCAGGTGCGAGTGCGCGATCTGGCGCAGCATGGCGAGAAAGAGGTCGCGTTTGTTCTCGAAGTACAGGTAGATGGTTCCCTTGCCAATGCCTGCCTGCTCAGCGATAGTGTTGATATTGGCCTGTTCAAATCCCAGGCGAGCAAATTCTGCTGCGGCCTCACGAATGATGCGTTTGCGAGTCGCTTCGCGTGTCTGCTGGTCTACAATTTTTGGCATATACTCTCTCTCCCCGGCTTATGCAGGTTTTTAAATTGGGCGATTGGTCATTATTATCTACTACAAGCATACCTGCCTTTATGGCTTGTGTCAAGAGGTTGCTGAGGCTTTTGCCTGGCCCGGATGTATAAGCATATAAGTATGTGTGCATAAGCAAATTGAGCGGACAATTATATTGCATATAAGCAGGCAAACACAGAAGATACGACGACATACGTTGAGATATGTTTGTTTGCCGGGCGTTGTTGAAGCATGTGGATCGAGTCAAGACAAATTCTGTTTTTCCTACAGGGAAAGGAGTACGGTACGCAATGTCAAATATTCATGTAAATACCGATGTGATGCGCCATCTCGGTCAAATCTTCGTGCAGCTCGATGAGCAAATCCAGAATCAAATTATGCCGCAAATCCATGGCGGTATTGCCCAGCTTGAGAGCGACTGGCAGGGGATCAGCCGCCAGCGTTTTGAGGAATTGTTTCAGGAATGGCGCTCGCTCGCGGTTCGCCTATCACAGCAAGGCGAGGAGCTTGGCCGCCACCTGCAATATACGGCTGAGCGCTTTGAGACCGTCGACGAGACAGCATAGTTGAGAAAGGGTGGCCTCTACTGGCCACCCGGCAAATTCGACTGCTGCGCAATCTCTCTGATCTGGAACGTGTGGTTGATTTTGGCCGTTTTGCTGAGCATGATGCTGACACCACAGTAGCGCGTTTCTGAAAGTTCGATGGCCCGCGCTACCGCCTCCGGTTTTACATGAGGCCCGGTGATGAAATGCTCGACGCTGATTTCTACAAATATTTTGGGAAACTGCTCGGTCAAAATACCATTGACGCGCATTTCGTAGGCGGTGACCTGTTGTTGTTTCTTTTGCAGGATTGAGATCACGTTGATGCCGGTGCAGCCCGCGAGCGCCACCAGCAGCATTTCCATCGGGCTGAAGCCAACATGCTGGTCACCCGGCAAGATGACGTTATCCACTATGACATGGTGGCCGGAACCAGAAGTAACGTCAAACTGCATTCCTGTTTGATAGGTTGCCTGTATGGACATCGCTTTGGCCATAACATCCCCTTTCAATCTTCTGGCCTATCATAAATGCATTATGCACTCTGGCATTCCTTGCTATCAAGCTGTTCTTCATGTTATGCTTAGTTGGAAAGAACGTTCGTAACGTACAGTTCTACCAGGAGAAGCATGTTGGCAATCCCTCGTCCAGTTTCTGATAATCTCGAAATCCTTTCCGAGGATGAGTATCTCTTCGGTTGGGACCCTCTGCCCGGTATCGTTTCCGTCTGGGCCGGTCGCGAAGGGCGTGCGATTGTCTGGAGGCGCGAGGGCGAGCGCATCGTGCGTTTCCGGGAAACCTTCCGCCCCTGGCTGTTTGCAACCTCTCTAGACGACCTTGCACACCTTGGGACTACCTTGACCCTCTCTGGTGCAGATTGGAGGGCCGATACCTCACTCATCAGCTATTGTGTCCTGGATGGGGCAGATGGCTCGTATCGCTATCTTATCAGCGCGCGGGATGGGCGCTTTCTTGAACGGGAGCTGCTCAAAGGCGCATCGCGGCGTCTTGAGCGCCGTGTGAATAGCGTCAACGACCTTGCGGATACCTACTATCAGGTCGGGCCTGTTGAACAGTACTTGATGCAGACCGGGCGCGTCTATTTTCGCGGGCTGAATTATGAAGACCTGCATCGTTTGCAATTCGACCTGGAAACAACTTCACTTGATCCACACCGCGGGCGTATTTTCCTGATTGCCATTCGTGATAGCCGCGGCTTTGCGACGGCGCTTGAGGCACCACGCGCTGAGGACGAGGCGAAGATGATCCTGGCGCTCTGCCAGCTTGTGCGCGAGCGCGACCCCGATATTATCGAAAATCATAACCTTTTCTCTTTTGACCTGCAATTCCTGGAGTACCGTGCCGAGGCGTTGGGTATACCACTGCGGCTGGGACGCAGTGGTGGCCCGGAGCAGATGGAACGGCGTTATGAAACGCTGGCTATCGGGCCGGAAGCTCGTCGCCGTGTCCGCTATAGTGTAGCGGGACGAGAATTGATCGATACGCTGGATGCAGTACGCCGCTATGATTTCGTGGTGCGCGACCTGCCAAGCTACGGCCTGAAAGATGTTGCCCGTTATTTTCATATAGCAGGAGAAGATCGTGTATACCTTGAAGGCGCGGCGATTTTCGAGACCTATCGTAGAGATTCGGAGATGGTGCGCCGCTATGCGCTCGACGACGTGCGGGAAGTGGATGGTCTTTCTCGTCGCCTGCTGGGGGCGTCATTTGCCCTGGCGGGAATGGCACCGCGCCGCTATGAACGATTAGCATCGGCGGGACCGGCGATGGGGATTCTCGAACCGGTGCTTGTGCGGGCCTATCTCCGCGCAGGTATGGCCTTACCGCGGCAGAAAGCAGAGGCGGACTCCACGCATGGGTCGCATGAAGGGGGAGCTGTCTACCTCTTCGCGACGGGGATAGCTGAGCACGTGGTCAAAGCCGACGTGGCGTCCCTCTATCCATCTCTGATGCGTTCATTTCGTATCGGACCATCCGGTGATCGGCTGGGCGTTCTGCTTGGTATACTTGATCGATTGACGGATTTACGCCTGGAGCATAAAGCGGCGGCGCGGGCGGCTATTCCCGGCTCGCTGGAAGCCAATATGCACGATGCGACGCAAGCGGCGATGAAAATCTTGATCAACGCTGCCTATGGCTACATGGGGGCCGGTTCGATGGCGCTCTTCGCCGATATTCACGCGGCAGATGAGGTGACGAGGCGCGGGCGCGAGGTGCTATCACAGGTACTCGATGCCCTGCGCCAGCGCGGCATGGCATTGATCGAGGCTGATACCGATGGTGTCTATTTCGCGGTTCCGATGGATTGGACGGAACAGCAGGAGAGGCAGCTTGTGGCGGAAATCGGAGCCGGACTGCCTGCCGGTATTCGCCTGGAGTACGAGGGGCGTTACCGCGCTATGTTCAGCCACGAGGTCAAGAATTATGCTCTGCTCACCTACGACGGCCAGCTGATTGTGCATGGAGTCGCGCTGCGTTCCAGCCGCGCGGAACGCTTCGGCGAGCGCTTCCTGCACCAGGCATTGTTCTGCACTATGACGGGCGATGTAGTGGGCGCGCGAAATGCGTTTTTGGAGACCGTTAGAGCGCTGCGGCAGCGGAAATTTACGGCTGCGGATGTTGCGGCCAGCGTGCGTCTCTCCAAGTCTCCTGAAACGTATGAGGCTACGCGAACGGGGCATATGGAGCAGGCTTACGAGGCGCTGTTAGCCGCCGGGCGCACAAAATGGGCGCCTGGGGAGCGCGTGCGCTTTTATCGCGCATCCGGTGGTGTTTCCGTGTGGATACCCGATGAGACTGAGGCTATCTCCTTTGGCGAGGACAATGCTGAAGAAGTTGATGCAAACGCAGATGCCGCGAAGGAACGAGAGCACCCAACTCTTGCTGCTGATGTCCAGAATCGTCGTGATTACGATGTCGAACACTATCTGCGCGTGCTGGTGACTTCCTATGCCTCGCGCCTGAAGAAAGCCTATACTGCCGGGGATTTTGCGCAGCTTTTCCGCACCGACGAACAACCTGGCCTGTTTGATCTCCCGATAGAGAGTATTTCGCCTATCTGGATTCGGTGCCAGAAAGCGTAACATCTAAAATATCCCGATTTTTGCGAGGGCTAGAACTTGATCTCACTCCAATGAATCTCTCTCGTCCATTTGATGAATGAATGCCTCGACCTGATCAGCTTGAAACGTTGCGATCCGATCTGGGCTGAGACCATCTAATTCCGGAGTTGAAAGACCTGCGAGCTGATCGGCAATGGCGCGCCCGACAGCGGGAGCAAGCGCGAATCCATGCCCGGAAAAACCTAGAGCTAAGGTGAGACCATCTATTCCTGGCATGGGGCCGAGAAACGGAATGCCATCGATGCTTTGCGCTTCCAGGCCGCACCAGGCGTTGGCAATCTGCTGGCGGCCTACTTCTGGCAGTAGCTCGCAGGCGGTTTTCCAGTTGCCCTCGATACTGGCAGGACGTAGCTGGTAATCGGTGCGGTTGGCAATGGGTTCGCCGAGCCACCCTCCTCCCAGGAAAAATGCGCCATCGAAAAGTTGTTTAAGGGAGAGAGAACGATTGACGGCGCTCAACACGGGCTGCACGGTAATTGCGTCCGCGGGAGTCGAAAGCACCATCTGCAATGCGCGAGTGCGAATGGGCAGCCGGATACGGGTAGCCGCGGCGATTTCATCACTCCACGTTCCTGCAGCAAGCACGATCTGTCCGGCCTGTACCTCACCTCGCGTGGTCAAGGCTCCGGTGACCTTTTCGCCTTGCGTCAGTAGGCCGAAACAAGGTGTTTCTTCCCAGCAGGTTGCTCCAAGCCGCATCGCTGCTGTGGCAAATGCCTGTGTAGTGCGGGGTGGGTCTGCCTGTCCGTCGGCGGGGCTAAAACTGCCGGCAGTGACTCCTGCGTGCAGCCCTGGCACGAGATCATGCACCTGCTGGCGGTCGAGCAGTTGTACGTCGCTGAAGCCGATTTCGTGCTGGTGGCGAACGAAATGAACGAGCTGATCGGCTTCGGTGTCGCTTTCGGCCAGCAAGAGGTTTCCTCCCTGGCGATAGCGCAAGTCCGCATCGAGTTCCTGTTCAAGCGTAGGCCAGCGGGCGATTGCTTCAATTGCGAGCCGCGCTTCCGCAATGTGCCTTCCCTGCCTTCGTACACCTCCGGCGCTGGCCCAGGAAGCTGCCGGTCTGCTGGCGACCCGCGAGCGTTCGACAACAAGTACCTGGCGTCCCTGTCGCGCCAGGTGATAGGCGATGGAACTGCCGATGACGCCGCCACCGATAACGAGAATCTCTACTGTTGTCGTTCCCAAATATGATTCCTTTCATACTGCTGTGGTTCTACATGATCTCAGGCCGCTTCCGAATGCCCCTATTGTTACAACTGTTGCTAGAGCCATTGCTGCTATCATAGCAATGGCCCACGCCGTCTGTCCATAACCCAGACCTGACCCGCTTGCCGCGAACTGCGGCGCCAGTATCCATAAGCTGATGAGCCAGGTAGTCGCGGCCACTGTTCCGACACCCATTACGATAGTCAGTACGCCAATGGGTATGAGCGAAAAGCGGAGTTGCTGTTCGCTGAACTCACTGCGCAGCACAGCTAGAGAAAGTGAAGCGGTGAATACCAGGATTACGAAGACAATAACTGTTATCGCCAGGATAATAGCGACAAAGCTGAGGGCTACCAACAATGCAGGTTGTCCTGAAATGCATCCATTAGTGGAAGTGCATGCAGGAGGGCCGAAAAGGTATTGCGTTCCCAGAAGATAAACAAGGAAACAAATAGTGATAGCCAATGCGACCTCTAATAGTAATAAAGCCCTTTTCCGGCCTATCACAAACAGTCCCAGCACGTTGCGCAATCCACCAGGAAGAGCATGTCTCACGGCTGCGAATAAGATCGGCAATCCACCGATCAGAATCGCCAGCAGCGCGATATCCCCACTGTATGCCAGGATACTGTGAGCGATGCCTATTTGCGGATAGATACGCCCAAGGGCATCGAACGGAGCGCTGGGATCGGCAGTATGCCCCAGAGCGGTGTAGGCCAGCATGAAAAGCACAAAAGCCGAGAAAGCCACGATCATCGAGCGGCGCATGGTCGGAAGCATTGGCCGATTCCTCCCGAAGATTTCGTTCAGATGTTCGGCAAATATGCCCGACACTGTTTCTCCAAATAACAATGGCCAGAGTGCGAGGACGCCGGCGACGCCATCTGCCCGGCAGGTATCAGCGCAAACCCTATGAAAATCTTGTATCGCCGGTTGCATATAATCACGGCGGAACGTGCCGGGCGCCAGCTTCAGCAAGCAGCGGTAGAGAAACAGGGAGAGTGCAATAATCCGGGGCCTGGATGATTTTCCTGTTGACATACTCATGCTCCTTGCTCTGGCGATGCGGCGGTCATATTTCTCAGCAATGTTTTGCTATGTGCGATAGCAAGGGATTGCTCCAGGCGCTGCATCTCTGCCACCGTCGCGCGCCTGCCCAGGTCGGTAAGACGGTAATAGCGGCGGCGCTCGTCGTCTAGAGTTGGATCGGGCCGCTCATCCGACTCGACAATCAGGCCAACTTCTAGCATGTGCTTGATCGATCGATAGAGTGTCGTTGGCCCAATCCGTAGTTTTCCGTGTGTCTGGGCGGCAATTTCTTGCATGATGCTGTAGCCATGCCGCTCGCCATCGGCCAGGGCCAGCAGGATATGGAAGACTGCTGGAGTCAGCGGGAGCATTTTTTCAGGATCAGATGTTGCTGGTCGCATTGTTTTCTCTTTTCAAGATGAATATATTCAACCTGGGTATACTCTCCTTGAATATATTACCTTACAAGATAAGAGATGTCAAGCCCTGCGCCTCTTTTTAGCCGTTGCTTTTACCTGCTGGAATGCCATGTATGGCCCACTATGATTCTTTGGCATGTGCCCGTATAGATGGGTGCCGTCCTGCTCATAGCTCTCGAACTCAATCGTGCCGAATTGGTGAAATTGTGCTACAAGGTCGCCACGGTTGTATGGGATAAGCACGTCGAGGGCAACGAATTGCGCAATCAAATTGTCGCTGATAGCGTGTAGTAGTTCATCGATGCCCGTTCCAGCGAGTGCGGATACCTGCACCGAGGGCAAGTTTGCGGCCATGCCTGCGAGTTTTATCCTGTCGTCACTGGGCAGCAAATCCGCTTTATTCAGCGCGATGATAATGGGGCAGCTTGCCGCTCCGATCTCCTCGAGGACGTGTTCGACCGCCTCTACCTGCCGCTGCATGGAAGGGCTTGAGGCATCCACCACATGCACGAGCAGGTCGGATTCGGCCACTTCCTCCAGCGTAGCGCGAAATGCTGCTACGAGCGTCGTTGGCAGGCGCTGCACGAAGCCCACCGTATCGGTCAGCAAAATCTCCTGGCCTCCATTGAGACGGACACGACGCGTCATAGGATCAAGTGTAGCGAAGAGTTTGTCTTCTGCCAGGCCATGCGCGCCCGCGAGGCGGTTGAGCAGCGTGGATTTGCCCGCGTTGGTGTAGCCGACGAGCGCTACGACGGGTGCCCCGGTATTCTTACGTTTAGCGCGGTGCAATTGGCGATGGGTGCGCACGTGTTCGAGTTCTTCCTCGATATGGGATTTTTGTCGCCGCAGCAAGCGCCGGTCGATTTCGATCTGTTTTTCACCCTCGCCGCGCTGCTGCACGCTGCCTTTCTGGCGCGAGAGGTGCGACCATTGGCGGGCAAGCCGTGGCAGGTCGTATTCGATCTGGGCGAGTTCGACCTGCAGCCGTCCTTCGCGTGTGCGGGCGCGCTGACCAAAAATGATCAGGATGAGTGCCGTGCGGTCAATTACCTGCGTTTCCAGTTCTCGCTCCAGGTTGCGATGCTGCCCGGGCGTCAATTCCAGGTCAAAGATAACCGCATCGCAGTTGTGATAGCGGACCAGGTCGGCTATTTCCTGCACTTTGCCGCTGCCGAGCAGAGTACCGGGATGTGGGCGATCCAGGCGCTGCATGACGCGCTCAACGCATGTAACGCCGGCAGTTGTTGCCAGTTGCTCCAATTCGTCAAGCGATTCCTCAACCGACCAGTCCGCGCCCGGCATGTCTACGCCTACGAGAATAGCCCGTTCAGGCGCGGCTGAGAGCAGGCCGCTCAATGGTTTATCTGTATTAGTATTGACGATATTTTGTTCTGCCATAGAAAATTCCTTCCTTATGAGGATAGATGGAAAGCGAAATTTGTTTGAGGGAAAGCACCTGGAGCGGCATCGGTGAAAGGACTTGCTTGAATGGTCTGGGTATGGAGTTTCAATGCTGTGTCTTGCAGGGTATTATCTCAAGTGTAGACCTGGAGCCTGCGACTCTCATTTGCCATAGCAAAAAAACCTTCATCTTCAAACAATACCAGTGCGAAAAGCAATACATAAAATACCACTTTGGCGGTATCTTGCTGTAATCAGGTGCATTCCACAATATTGGTATGTGATTAGATGAAGGTTATCACTTTTGTCTCCTAAGAGTTTGATTGATACAAGGGTACATGAGTGTTGCTGAAAAGTCAAGAGCAGATCAAGCCTGTTTCAGCAACTCATCATGTTCGCTCGTATAAGGAATTATGCGTCCTTCGGGCATCAGCAGCAAGGTATCAGGCTGCAGGTAGCGTACAAATTCGACATCGTGCGTGACGGCGATGATGGTGCCGTTGTAGTTGCCAAGCGCCTCGCCGATGATGTTGCGCGAAAGTACATCCAGGTGCGTTGTTGGCTCGTCGAGGACGAGTAAGTTCGGGCCATCGAGAACCATCTTAGCAAGCGCCAGGCGTGTCTTTTCGCCGCCACTCAGCGTGCCAATCTGCTGGAATACGCGGTCGCCGCTGAACATGAAACGGCCCAGTACTCCACGCACCCGTTTGCTATCATCGGGGAGTATGGCTCTGGCCTCGTTCAGCACAGTGTTGGTGTAATCGAGGCCCTCGTTCTCCTGAGCATAATAGCCGGTGCGCACGCGATCACCGATGGTTACAGTGCCGGCATTGAGCGCAGTCATGCCCAGCAGGGTGCGCAGCAGAGTCGTTTTGCCGGCGCCGTTCAGGCCGATCACGACCAGGCGCTGCCCGCGTTCGATCTGGAAGCTGATGTTACGGAAGATCTGCTTCGTCCCATAGCTCTTGGTAAGCTTTTTGGCTTGCAGGACTATCTGCCCGCTCGGCTGGCGCATGGGAAAATCGATCTTCATGCGGCGACTGGTCTGAGGCAACACAGGCTTGCTTGCCTCAAGCGTGGCGATTCGCTTATCGACGGCGATACGCTGGCTTACGCGTGTTGCGCCATAGCTGCGAAGTTTCTGCGAAGTCTTGCGCAGGCGCGCTATTTCACGCTCCTGCTGTGCCCTCGTGCGTTCCATCAAGGCGAGCGCATCTCCGGTTTGCTTGAGATAGCTGGAGTAGGTGCCGCGATATTCTTCGAGTTTGTGTGTGAACTCGTTAAGACGCAGGATCTTATTGATACTATGATCAAGCAAATCCAGGTCATGCGAGATGATCAGAATCGCGCCCCGGTAGCTTTCCAGAAACTCCATCAACCATGCCGTGGCCTGCACGTCGAGAAAGTTCGTCGGCTCATCTAGCAGCAGGAGGTCGGGAGCCTGGAAGAGTAATCGCGCCAGCGTAAGCTTCGTCTTCTGCCCACCACTGAGCGTGGATACCAGACGATCCAGTGTAACGCCGCCGAGATTCAATCCGGCAACCAGCTGCTCTGCACGGGCATCGGCATTATAATAGCCCAGCCGCTCAAGCGAACTCTGTGCCTGCTCAAAGCGCTTCAAGAGCAGGGATATATCTCCATTACCTGACTCTGAAAGCCGATTTGATGCCTCTTCGTAGGAACGAATGGCCGCATCAAGACCGGTACTTTCGAAGATGTAATCGCGCACGGTGATACCGTCGGCGACGGATGTTTCATGGGCCACATCCTGTGACAGGTAGCCATGACTGCGCGGCAACATCACATGTCCGCTGTCGGGCTCTTGTAGTCCCGCGATGATTTTGAGTAGCGAGCTTTTGCCCGCGCCGTTCACGCCGATTAAGCCTGCTTTTTCCCCTGGCGCTACAGTAAATGAAACATCGTCCAGCACCAGGTGCGGGCCGTATGAAAGATGTATGTGATTGACCTGTAACATGTTCGTTTGCTCTTTCCTATAGCCATCAGACTCTTTGCTTGCCTTATCAGTTTGCCGGGTATTCGATTGTGTCTGATGTACCTCATGTATCTCAGTTTTCACAGTGCGGACTGCGAAGCGATAAAAGTGAGTGAGATTGAATAAAGAAATGCCTGGAGATACCTTGTAGGATATCCGGGCGACTGGGGGCATGTTCTCGTGCAAGGCGCGGGTGTAGCGGGCGACATGTACTGTTGCTGGGTTTGGTGCAACGAGAAAACGATGCCCGGCGACATACGCCAGGAGAGAATCGAGGGAGGAAAGAAAGCAACTCTGGAGATGCGAATAGCAGTAAAACAAAGCTACTCACTTCATAGCTGGTAAGTGAGCAGGTGCATCAAGTAGCGCCATTTCCTACCGCGTAAGCCCGGCGTGATCGCCTACGCGGGTAAGCAGACTGCGAGATTTGGTCCGCCATTGAACATGTGTAACATGTGATTCATCCTGTCTTCTTTAAAGTATCTATTATGCTCGCTCAAATACTAACATTTAATAAGATGTGCTGTCAAGGGCAAAAACGGGCAATCGAATAAAGAAGCCAGCAACGTTGCTGGCTTCCTTTTTTTCATCTGCTCAATCAAAATGAATTGAAGTAGTGCAGACTAGTAGCGCCGGTCCCGGTATCCGTCCCTGTCGCGAGGGCCTGAACGCCGGTCTCGGCTTTGATAGCGATTGCCTCCGCCAAATTGTTGTCGCTCGCGTGCTTCATTCACGATGATCGTGCGGTCTCCGACGCGCGAACCGTTTAACTGATCAATGGCGTCACGTGACTCCTGATCGTTACTCATCTCTACAAAACCAAAACCTTTGCTGCGTCCCGAATCACGATCGGTAATTACAGTTGCCGAAACGACCTGACCGATATGCGAAAAAATATCGGCAAGATCTTCGCTTGTCGTTGCATACGGCAAGCCACCTACATAGAGTCTCAAGTTCTGATGCTCCCACATCGACGTCTACAAACCAATTGCTGTCGGTGGAAACGTTCTCCCACATACACGATACAACAACATCTGACGTCACTCTTATAGTATAACACATATGCCGCGCAAGGTATTTCCAAAACACGATTTCGCTGGAAAATTGGTTATGACCAGGAGTGAGGCATACCATAAAAGGCTATCGCCTGGTCTTGCACTATGACTCTGCCTGTCGTTTCGGCTCAGACACAGTCGCCGTTTCCCCTGCCAGGATTTGCTTGATGAGGGTGCGTGTCTTTTCAAGCGTTACCCCTGATCTTCGGAAGATCTGATCTGTAATATCTTCTTGTTCGCGAATCAGACCTAGCAGCAGGTGTTCTGTACCAATGTAATGATGCTTGAGCAGTAGTGCCTCCTGGACCGCCAGCTCAATACTTGCCTTCCCATGCTGTGTCATCCCAATCTGTGCATCCTCGATTGCGTGCTCTCCCGCTGGGTGCAACATTTCAATCTGATCCCGCACCTCATCCTGCCGGAGCTTTAAAAGATTGAGCGCCCTGGCCGCGACACCCTCACCTTCTTCCATGAGGGCCAGCAATACGTGTTCTGTTCCAATACCATCGTGATTATAGCGGTGCGCTTCCTCATTCGCCAGCGTCAGTACTTTGCGTGCGCGTTCAGTGAATTTGGCAAATGGATGATCTGGCCCTGGCCTGATATTCACAGTGACGCGCTGGCCCTGCACAAACTTCTCTACATCCTCTGGGGCAAAACGATACTCTCCAGCAATACGATATCCGATCAATTCACCTCGTGTCACCAGACGCCTCACAGTTACCGGCTCGATCCGTAGCAGATCAGCGACTTCTTCTGTTGTCAGTAGGCGTTCCATAATATCCTCTCTAATAAAGTAGCGAACTACGATCTAACTAAGATTAGTATAGATGATTTTACCGTAATTTGCAATACTTAAAAGTACTTCAAGATTATTTAAGATTTTATTGTAGTGTTGGCAAGAGGTTGAGGGTGAGAAGATGAAATACAATCATGGCAGAAGAGTAGTCGCTCGTACTTTTTGGGGAGAATTCCCCCTGGACGCCTTCTATCTCATTCACAAAAAACGGTTTCTTATCACGTCTATTCTCTGAAAATTTGAACAGCATGTCTGCATTACTAGTTGGCAATCTTTTCTAAAAATTCTGTAGAAACGCTATGGACAAACCATGTGGCTTCTGAGTGCCAATTGTTGATTGAGGCAGGTTATTCCCTGCAAGGAGAGACATTATGTTCTTTGAAAAGTTCTTTCAAGCTATTCATCTTCGTGGCAGCCTACGCTGGTTTTTGTGCTTGTCGGCCCTGGTAATGCTCTTTGTATCCCTGACTGTCACAGTTCCTGGTACGCTGGCCGCAGGCGCCAGTGAGTTTAATAGCTCCAACAGCGCTCGACTGCATGGTGCTTCTGCTGCGATAACAGGTAGAAGCAACATCCACCGAAGCTCTGGGCCGCACTTCTTCCGCCTTAAAGGTGCTCCCGCACCGAAGTTAGGAAGCGGTAATCTCCAATACTTTGGAGGCCCGATCCAAAAATATCCCAAGGTGTATATCACATTCTGGGACTGGAGCAGTGATCCCTATAGTGAAGCGCCGTACCTTGAAAATTTCCTTGCCGGAGTGGGAGGAAGTAGCTGGCTCAATACGGTGACACAGTATAATGACACCAGTCGTGGCTACGTCACCAGCCCGTCTAATCAGCTTCTCGGGACCTGGAACGATACCGTTGACCCGGCGCCGACCCAGCCGACGCAAAGTCAGTTAGCACAAGAGGCGCTGGTCTCAGCGGCCCATTTTGGATATAACCCTGACGCTACCTACTTCATCGCCACCGCAACGGGCAAATCGAGTGCTGGTTTTGGCTCTCAGTATTGTGCCTGGCATAATGTCATCTGGAATCAGTCTGATCCGGTGGAATACACGGACTTCCCATACATTCCTGATGCTGGCGGGGAGTGTGGCATGAATGATGTGAATCCTGGGCCTGCAGGCTACCTGGATGGCGTCAGTATCGTTGCCGGACATGAGCTTGCCGAGGCACAGACCGATCCCCAACTTAATGCCTGGGCCGATTGGGATGGCTATGAGATTGGTGACAAGTGCGAGTGGATCAACTTGCAGAACATTACGTTACCAACCGGCACCTTTGCGATTCAGCCACTTTGGAGTAATGCTTCTGGTAGTTGCGTTGCATCCTATTCTGTGAGTACCTATGGTTTTGATGAGTCTCCCATTCCGACAGCTAGCAGTTGGGCAAGCAGTATTGTTGAGGGATCCGATAACAATGCCTGGTTCACGGAGTTCAATGGAAACAAGATCGGAAGGGCCACGATTGTGCCGGGCCAGGGAGTAACTGCCCTCACCGAATTTCCCATCCCGACGGCTGGGAGCGGGCCGCAAGGCATTACCAGTGGGCCGGATGGCAATCTCTGGTTCACGGAGTTCAATGGAAACAAGATCGGGCGCATTACTCCATCCGGTACAATCACTGAATTTCCCATCCCGACAGTCAACAGCGAACCGGCTAGTATTACCTCTGATGGAACCAATCTCTGGTTCACGGAGTTCAAGGGGAACAAAATAGGGGAAATTACGACGACGGGAGCTATTACCGAATACGTGATTCCAACCGCCAATAGCGGCCCATTAGGGATTACCTATCGCGGACAACCGAGCAATTCTGTCACACGCATCTGGTTCACTGAGTATAACGCCAGCAAGATCGGACATACGCAAGTGCAAGCCCAATGTTCTGGTGTTCCTCCTCATATCCATTGTGTGTTTGTCACTAAGATTTTTGATAGTCCGCTTCCGTCGGCCAATAGTGAACCATATGGCATTACAACGGCATACGATGGTGCGACGCTCTGGTTCACCGAATACGCCGCCAACAAGGTTGGGGAAATTGCTTCCGACGGTTCTCTTACCGAATATACGCTTCCGACGGTCAATAGTGAACCGATGGGTATATCGGCATTCTCTCTGGGTGCATCATTCGCCGAGTTCAACGGCAATAAGATCGGACTTGTCAATATTAACGGTCCGAGCGAACCTGGTGTGAGCGACATACCGGTTCCTACTGCTAACAGTGGGCCAATGGACACCTACGGAGAGTGGTTCATCGAGGCGGTGGCAAATAAGGTTGGAGACTTTTACGCGTAGCCTGGTTGAGAATGCTCTATGCAGGGCCTGGTATGAAGTAGGGGAAAAGAGCGTTCTTCAGGAGCATCATATACGGTCAAGTAGAATGTAGACTCTTTGGCCTCTTGGCAGGGATGCAGTCCTTGCCAAGAGGCCAAAGAGTAATTTTTTGATGGTGCTGTATCCTTTTTATCCTGAAAATAAGCTATCGCCGGCAATATCGCAGCGTGTAAAATAGAAGGACTGAAGATTTCCGAGAGCAAAAAGAAAGGTTTAACCCATGCAATCGCTCGATTTGAGTCCGTATCGTCGTTATTTTCCCTCGCTCGCGTTGAAGGTCAATGGCAACCATGCCGTCTATTTTGATAATCCGGGTGGAACGCAAGTGGCGCAGCAGGTGATCGACGCGATGGTGACATATTTTCTGGAGGCAAATGCCAATACACATGGCGCGTTTCTCACGAGCCACCGTACCGACCAGGTAATTGCGAACGCTCGCCAGGCCATGGCGGATTTTTTGTATGCCGGCAGTCCAGATGAGATCGTATTTGGGCCGAATATGACCACCTTGACGTTTGCTTTCAGCCGCGCCATTGGAAAAACATTGCAGCCGGGCGATGAGATTGTGGTGACAGTGCTGGATCACGATGCCAATGTCGCGCCGTGGCTGGCATTGCAGGAGCGTGGCGTGGTTATTCGCACGGTTGATGTGCATCCAGAGAATGTGACGCTGGATATGGAAGATATGCGGGCAAAGATTGGAGAGCGCACGAAGCTGGTAGCCGTTGGTTATGCTTCGAACGCGGTCGGCACGATCAATGATGTGACGACGATCATTCGTTGGGCGCACGAAGCCGGAGCCCTGGCCTGGATCGATGCCGTGCAGTTCGCTCCACACGGGCCAATTGATGTGCAGGCGCTGGATGCCGATTTCCTGATCTGCTCATCTTATAAGTTCTTTGGCCCGCACCTCGGTATCCTGTATGGTAAGGCCGAGTACCTGGAGCGATTTCCTGCCTATAAGGTGCGTCCATCCAGCAACGATATTCCCGAACGCTGGGAAACGGGCACGCTCAATCACGAGGGATTGGCCGGACTGGTGGGCGTGATTGATTACCTGGCCATGCTGGGTCGCGAACAGGGCGAACAGTATAAGGACGCCTTCAGAACCACTGGCGGTGGGCATATGTATAGCGGGAGGCAGCTGGAGTTGAAGGTGGCGATGCAGGCGGTGATGGATTATGAGCGTGGCTTATCGGCGCAGTTGCTGTCGGGCCTGCGGGAAATAAAGGGCATTCAGGTCTATGGCATTACCAACCCGCAGGATTTAGCATGGAGAGTGCCAACAATTACCTGCAATATTGAGGGTCATTCGCCGCAAGAACTGGCCGAATACCTGGCCGAGGCCGGCATTTTCTCCTGGAACGGCAATTACTATGCGCTCGGTATTATGGAGCGCTTAGGGCTTGAGGAACAGGGTGGAGCATTGCGGCTGGGTATGGCTCATTACAATACGCCCGAAGAGATCGATAGGGTTTTGGAGCGTTTGGAACAATTGTGAGAACGGATGTAATGGTGCCAGGTGGGCTTAGAGAGAGCGCACCTTTTTGGTCGCCCTCTCTCCTTCCCTGTTCCTCAGATTCGGGATGTCTTATCATCGCACCACTACATACCTGTGCTTTTATGCGTTTCTAGTGGTAATCGTAAACGCACCCCATTCGCCGGTCAAAATCTGGCCATGCACGGAGACGCTTTTTCCTTCCTCGATGCTTTTCTCGGTCATCAAGCCGAGCGCGATGATCAGGGAGTTGATTTTGACCGGAACTCCGGTGTAGACGCCTACTTCTTGCCCATCCACGAAATAGCGCACCTCGTCTTTCCTCCTCGAATAGGTGATGCGATAGCGATGCAACTGTCCGGGGGCAGTCTCTAGCGGGAGTTCGTTGAAGTCGCAGAAGTATTTGGGTCTGTCGGCATTTTCTGGATCGACGGGTTCTGGTACGCCTGGGAAAGGCAAGATAGCGTACACGGTCGCTATGATGTCGTTGCAGACGAAGAAGTCGAGCGCGGCGCCTGTGGTGAAGTCGAGCAGGTTGACGGACACGAACCCGTCATAGAGGTCGTGCGGGGCAGTATTAGCACAGCGAGCGCGCATATTCCATTCAAATGATATTTCGCCTTGCTCTGGCACATCGAAGAGCCGCGTGGAGAAGAACATGTTTTTGGCGTTATCGAGTATCTGTACCTGGTCGTTGGCCCGGCTGATTTTGGCTGATACGCGCATGCGCTCACCCTCGACTACAACCGCCGCGTCAGGCTCGCGATAGCGCCAGAAGGTGCCATCCGGCAGCGGAAAACCACCATATTCCCAGGAGCGATTCACTCCTGTAATAATGCTGTGATAATCTGAATATATGAGCGACTCTTCCTCCTGCTGCCTATCCGCAATGGGAGTTATCTGTGCCTGATCCATAATGGGTAACCTCTTTCCTTTCTTTGTCTCTGCTATAGTTGTTGGGTATGAATATGCCCGGACATGCAATACAATAGATCACTTAAATTGTAGCAAATTTTGCCCGGGTGGTGCATAGAGCTTGAATCTTGCGGCAAATGAACGGATATGTATTGCAAGATAGCCCTTCATACGTATTAGTTTGTAGGGACTCTCTATATAGTAGGCGAATAGTTTGCTCTAAGCAGGTAAGCGCGGTTATAATGAGTGTGATGAAGCAATGGCGCCTCCTGTCCTGAACCTGGTCGTGTGGCCTCACCTTCGGGAGTCCATCTGAAATTTATGAAACAGGCAGGGCAGAAAAAATAGAGAGAGGAAAGGTGCGTTTATGGCTAGCAAACGAGAAGTGAAATCGACCGGTGACGAAAAAACAAAGCAGAACATTATCAGCAGTGCGGTAAAGAGTTTACTACGTCGCACGAACCGCCCCAAAAGTTGGCGCGATCTGGGTATCCGGACACTGAGGAATTTGCCGACGAACATTACGACGGTGCGGGGATTTATGAAGGCTATTAACTGGCGGGAGGCTCAAGGCGAAGTCCTCCAGGGGCTTAATAACACGGTCGCCATTGTAGGCCAGCCCAATAGTGGGAAGAGTACTCTTTTCAATCAGATTATCGGCAAGCAAATTTCTCCTGTTTCGCCCGAAGCCGGTACGACCAAGACCTTGATACGCAGTGATTTTGGCCCTTTCACGCTGATCGATACGCCAGGACACTTGCCGGATGTGATGGAAAGTGGCATGGATCAGGCTAGTGTGATCGTGTTTCTCATTGATGCCACAAAAGGGTTTCAGAAGGAAGACCGCGACCTCTACAACGGCATAAAGAAACTCGATAAACCCACTATTATCGCTCTCAATAAGGTTGACCAGCTGCATGGCGGCGAAGGCGGTGAGCAGATGGCTGACGAGGTGTCGGTGCTGCTCGGCGTGCCGGGAGTAATACCGATTTCAGCCCTCAAAGGCGAGAATGTGGCCGAGGAACTTATTCCCGCAATGATTGAGGCCAGCCCTGAGGCGGCGCTGGTGATCGGGCGTGAGCTTCCTATCTATCGTCGCGAGGCCGCCCAGCGGATTATTCGCAATGCCACGCTGGTTAGCCTGGCAGCCGGCTTAGAGCCGATACCTTTGGTGGATATTCCTATTCTACTAGGGACGCAGGTACGCCTGGTTTTACGGATAGCGGCGTTGTATGGCGAGCAGATGGACACGGCGGACGCTATGAAACATGCACGCGAACTGATTGTCACCATGGTCGGCGGCTTGAGCCTGCGCTACCTCGCCGAAGAGTTGGCCAAAGCTGTTCCGTTTGGTGGTGATTTCGTTGCCGGAGCAATTGCCGGTGCCGGCACATGGGCTATCGGACAGGTCGCGCTTGAGTACTATGAGGGTGGCAAACGCATCAGTCCCAACCGTATACGCGAGCTTTATACAGACTTTTATCGCCTCTTCCGCCGGGAAAAATCTCCGTCAGAATTGCACCAGTACGCGATCGAGGGCAGCGATGCTCAACTAGCGCTGGAGGGGCCAAAGGGAAGTGACATAATCTCGGAACCCGCTGGCAGTGACACAATGGTGAGGCCGGATGCGCGGTGATGAAAGCATTTCCTTATGAACAGTATGAAACACTGGCCGAGCCATTGACGGTCTACTACCCAACCGGCCAGGAAGAGTTTGCGCGTCGGGTTTTTCAGTCCGTCGAAAAAGCCGGTAAACTGCTTACGCAACTGCTGGGGCAATCGATGCCCGAAATGGAAATACTCGTGGTTGCGCCTCAAGATTGGGATTCCGCGCCGGGAGAGGAGCAGGAGGAAACCGGCGCAGTCCTCTCCTTACCTTATTGGACGAGTGTGACGCAGCCCCCCTCACTTGTGGTCCCTCAAGAGCTTGATAGTATAATCGGGGAGCCGGCGCAAGAAAAACTCGCCTTTCTTCTCTATCACGAACTGGCGCATGCCTTTGTTGAGGCTGATCCTCGTCCCTGGCCGGGAGAAAGTCCGCTATGGGCCGACGAGTGGCAGCTACAATTTGCCGCTTTCTGGCTCTTCCGCCAGATTCATGGCGGCTATGGGATCATCATGACGGATTTGCACGAGCAATACGAGGAGATTTTCGAACCGGAGCCGGACGGGAAAACACCCGTCACGGTGCGTGGCTTCGACTGGTACGAGGATACCAGCGCCGAAGACTACCTGATCTATACGCTTTTGCTCGAACGATTTGCGGATGATATCCTCGCGAACTTCGACGTGGAAGTCTTGCCCCGTTTCCTGAATCTCTATCGCAAAGACCGGGCTATTTTATTGAGCGATGAGGTGACGAAAATGCTGGGGACAGCATTAGGCCCTGATGGAGAGGAGTGGCTGGAATCGCTGGTGTATTTCTGATTACATCTTCCCACACGCTATGAGCGATGAAAGGAGGCTTTATGCCCCCGGCATCACTACTCTTATTTATTCTTCCATTGGGCCTGGATACGCTTGGGGTTTCGATCAGTCTTGGTATCAAAAGTTATTCTAGAGAACATGCTGGGAGTGGAAGCAGAAGCCTGGAGATTCCAACATGGTTACGTTCCGCGCTCTTATTTTCGTTAGCAGAAATGCTGATGCCATTAGTTGGCCTTGTCATTGGCTTTGCCGCTGCCGCGCTGATCGGCAATCTGATGCACTTCATTGGACCTCTGCTCTTAATCGGTGTTGGCTTATGGGAACTTTTTGAAGAGGGTCGCGAGTATGTCAGCAAATGGAGAAAATCTCGACAAGCGAGCATTCAGAGCAAACCGGCTAGAAAAGAGCGGCCTCAATGGGGATCGCAGCTCCTGCTCGCTCTCAGCATCAGCCTGGATGAGTTAGCGATTGGTTTTTCATTTGGCGCTATAGCAAACGGCGCTTCTGGCAACAGGATGGTAAATCCTTTGATTCTTTGCGCGTTAATAGGTGTGCAAGGCTTCTTGATGACCATTACCGGGCTGTTGCTGGGCCGTACTTTGCGGAATCTCCTCAAGCCTGTGAAAGAACTCAGCGAAATCTTGAGTGCTTTTCTCCTCGTTGCCCTGGGAATCTGGTTTCTATTCACATGAAGAAAAGGGCCTGTACTGTTTATCTGGGCGCTGGTGGCATTTGTATCTGCAAGAGCAGGAAACAATCAAAACAGAAGCATAAATTTCAAAAAAATTGCGAAAAAACTATTGACAACGCGTCAGAGCTATGGCATAATACCAGAGCCTCGTGAAGATAATCATCTGATCTGCCAGGATTTGATGCTCCTATCTGACGAGCGGCCAGTACTCCAAAGCCACGATAAGGTGGCTCTCCTCAAGGAACATTCTCCTGAGTGAAACTTATACACAGTAGTTCGCGTGCTCTTTTTGGGCATGCCTGCTTCTGTAAGAGGCTCATGGAGAAAGAAACAAAAATCAGTGATCTTGAAAAGATATAATCTAGACCGAAAACCTCTTGACAGATCACAAAAGATGTGAGATAATACACGTACTGGCGCAAATGAACGGAAAACCTTCGGGTCATTTGCATGAATGGAGTATACTTTTACAAGTGAAGGTTTACGAACCATCTCCAAACAGGTACCTTGACAATTGAAAAGTGGAAAGCAGAACAGCAACTGTTTGGCGTCGGACGAACAAAGCAACCGAGCGCTGCAGTTTCTGTCAATTCGGCCCCGCTGTATAAGCGTACAGGTGGGGCAATCTGCGAACAGCCAAGTGCAACAACTTTAGTACAGCAACTTGGCCTGGATCGCAACTTGGCACTGGTTCATGTGCTCTCTCCTGCTTGGGAGGGAGTCACCATAGAGTACTGGATGGCGAGTT